>CALDPW010000001.1 GCA_937911885.1 uncultured Clostridia bacterium
TAAATAGTCGTTTATTTTTTTATTTTAATATTAAGTAATAATATAATAAATATTTAATATTAAAAATTTGTTGCTATTTTTGTAAAAATATAATATATTAAATTTAGATATTAACAAATAGGGTTTCAGTGCTTTTTTGTTGGTAGTGTTACTAACGAACCCACGAACTAACAGTTTAGTTTTTGTTGTTAATATTACGGAACCCGAAAGGGTTCTTTTTTATTTGAAAAATGAAAAAAATAATATATACTACTAGTAAAGGAAAAACAAAAATGGAAGAACTTAACAAAATTTATGATGAACTTCAATTAAAATATGGCGATCCAAATTTTAATTGTGCATATGGTGGTGGCGAATTAAAAAATCCAAAAGTTTGTTTTGTGTTTATGAATCCAACAGCAAAAAACATTTCAACAAACAAAAGTTGGAATGGTGTTAGATATCAATGGTTGGGCGTTAAGCCAATTTGGAAGTTTTTAACCAATTTGGGATTGTTTAGTGTGGAACTTAACAACATTATTCAAAACAAAAAAGCAAAGGATTGGACCAACGATTTTTGCGAGCTTGTTTATAACGAAGTTAAAGATAATTCGGTTTATATAACAAATTTGGCAAAGTGCACACAAGCCGATGCAAGACCTTTGCCCGATAGTGTTTTTTTGGAATATAAAAAATATTTAATAGAGGAATTATTAAAAGTTAATCCACAAAAAATAATTTTTTTTGGTAATCAGGTTTCTAGCCTAATGTTGGATCAAAAAATAACAGTATCAACATGTCGCAAACAAAAGTTTAATTTAAGCCTAAACGGAAAAATGTATGATAGTTATGCTGTGTTTTATCCGGTGGGAAATGGCTTTTTTAATGTTAACAAAGCTATTGAAGATATTAAATTTATATTAAACAGTTAGGTGAAAAATGAATAAGATAAAAATTGTAACACCAAACGAAAAAGATAATTTGTTTGAAATGTTTAACACATATATGCATGAGTTGGCACAGTTTGATCCAACCATAAAATTTAAAAACAACATTGTTAAATACAAATGGTTTAACAACTATTTTGTTGATAAAGATAGATTTGCCTTTTATTTTGTTAACAACAACACCATTGCAGGTTTTGCATTAATTAGACAAATTGAGTGTGATAAGTTTGAAATTGCCGAATTTTATGTTGATCCACAATTTAGGCAAAACAACAACTCTCTTTGGTTTGCAAACTCGGTTGTTGATTTGTTTAAAGGCGAATTTCAGTTTTGCACCAGATGCGAAAATGTTAGGGCAATAAAATTTTGGGATAAGTTTGTGTTAAACAAACAACTTATAAAATCCTTGATTGAAAACGATAACAAACATTGGGTTATAAAATAAAAAAATAGGCTAAATTAGCCTATTTTTTATTCTTGTTGTTGATAATAGCTACCTTCGTGTTGAGTAGCCGGAAAGCGTTCGCCTTGTTCTAAATAAACCGAACCACCACAAGATCCATATTTGTCGTATGCAACATAATTGCCACTTTTTGGTGCTTGTTCACCAGGTTTCCATTTTTTGTTTGTCATATATTTAACCCTCCTACAAATATTTTGTGCAGTAATACAAAAATTATTATTTGTTTTTTATAAAGTTGTGTTTTTAATTTTTATTTTTTATAATGATAAAAAGGAATTATACATATGAAAATAAAAATTTTGGGTTGTTCACATTCGTGGACTGAACGATATTCTTCGTGTTACTTAATTAATCACAACATTTTAATGGATTGTGGTGCCGATGCTTATAAAGCATATATTAAAACAAAAAAACCTTTTACCGATATTGAACTAATTTTAGTTTCGCATTTTCATGCTGATCACATTGCAGGATTAAACTGTTTTTTAACATATTATCAACGCAGACCAGAACTTGCAAAAAATAAAAAAGTTAAAATTGTTGGTCCAAAAGGAATTAGAAACGC
Source organism: uncultured Clostridia bacterium (assembly GCA_937911885.1). GTDB lineage: Bacteria > Bacillota > Clostridia > Christensenellales > UBA1242 > UBA6345. Next base: position 1,955 of record CALDPW010000001.1, read on the forward strand.
TTGCTATTCGGTTTTTGAGTTTAGCAATTTGTTTAGTGCAAATTTGGATGAACTGTTTGAGTTTGTTGAATTAAACGAAGGTGAAAGTTTTGTTTTTGATGAAATTACAATAACTGGCTACTACTTAAAACATGGCGATATTGATAACATGGGTTACATTTTTACAACCAATGGTTTTAATTTTGGTTACACTGGCGACACAACAAATCACAGTCAACTTTATAATTTTATTGATAAGTGCGATATGTGTTTTGTGGATGTTGCAAGATTGCAAACAAGTTATAGTCATTTGGGAGTAGATGATTTTGAAAAAATACTAAACCAATATCCAACAAAACAAATTTATGCAACCCATTGCGATCAAGAAGTTTATGATATGCCACATTTAAACAATAATATGGCACGTGAAAATGATGAATTTGAAGTTGGAATTTTGGAGGACTGTTAATGGATAATGTAAAAATAAAACACAATTCAATAATTATTAACAATACAATTTATTTTGATCCTTATAAGATTGAAGAAAACTTAAACAACGCAAGCATTGTGTTTATAACACATTCACATTATGATCATTTTAGTCCAGATGATATTAAAAAAGTTAAAAACGAAAATACCTTGTTTGTATGCACAAGCGAAGTTAAGTTTGAACTTGTTAAGTTGGGTGTTTCGTTAAACAATGTTTTAATTGTTTCTCCAAACAAAGAATATGAGTTTGGTGGCTACAAATTTTCAACATTTCCAGCATACACAATAAAATCAAACTATCATCCAAAAATTAATGATTGGGTGGGTTACATTGTTAACATAAACGATGTTAATGTTGCAGTGCTGGGCGATACCGATGCAACCGAAGAAGCTGAACAAATTAAATGCGATGTTTTGTTTGTTCCAATTGGTGGAACTTACACGCTTGATGCAGTTGAAGCTGCACAATTAACAAACAAAATAATGCCAAAAATTGTGTATCCAACACACTATGGTGTTTTGATTGGTTCAAAAGAAGATTGCACAGTGTTTAGCGAAAATGTTGATAAGTCAATCGAAGTTAAAATTGCATATTAAAAAAGCATAGAGAATTTCTCTATGCCTTTTTTTAACCTTCCATTAAACCTGCATTAATTAAAGCAGTAATAACATCATTCAAAGTTGTTGCAATTTCGTCGGTGGTGGCAGTTGTTGCTACCAAAGGAACATTAGCTGCTGGTGTAACAACGCCAGCAGGGCCTTGTGGCCCCTCTGGTCCCACAGGACCAGTTGCACCAGTAGGACCAGTTGCACCGGTAGGACCAATAGGACCTTGTGGTCCAGCAGGACCAGTTGGTCCTGGAATTAATCTAATTCTCTCAATAATGGTGGAATTGTTATATCTGCAACAAGGTTGAGTATTGCAGTTGCATGAATTAAATGGACACATAATTGTTTTCACCTGTAAATAAATTTTGAAACATGTTTCTATTTTATATTATTTAATCCAGGCAAAAAATGTTACAAACATCAAATTTTAACAAGGTGTTCTAGCAATAGTGGTGTTATCTTTTTTGCGATTGTTTAACTCCTTAATTGGGTGTGCCGAATCTTGATATCTATAATCTTGCCCCAGTTTTTCAATTGCCTTGTTAATAACAATGTGACTTGCAACCATTTCGGCTGGTTCAATAACTTGGTTTTGATATCCAAAAAAGTCGGCGTTTTGTTTTAGTTTGCAAACTTCAATATAATCACATTTATTACCGGTTAAGGTAACTGTTTCGGCAATAACATTTCTAACATATTCTTTGTTGGAGCCAAGTTTTAACAGAGTTGGAAATTCTCCATTTCCAAATACACTTTCGTAGCTTTTGTTTTCGTATTTTTCTAGTAATTCGCAAGCCTTTTTTAAGTGTGCACATTCCATTTCGTAATGTTCTTGCCAAATGTGTTTTAGGTTGACATTATCTTCTTCCATTAAACAACTATAATATAAATAACATTCGGTGTATTCGTGCATAACAAGCTGTTCTAACCACGAACATGTTGGATCTTTTAAACTTTCATATTGTGTTACATGTTCTTCTTCAACCATGGCAATTTCGGCATATAACTTACGACCTAAATCGTTTTTATACCACTGTGCAATATTCATGTAGTAGTTCATGGTTTGTTGCTCGGCTGCTGTTATAATGTTTGCTACCAGCTTTGAATACAAATCGCTTTTTTTAGCAATCATTGGTTTTTTTACGTTATCTTTTGGGTATCGATGGTGTGCAATGGTTGGGCGTGCTGGCATTATTTCGGTAAATTTGCCTACTAATGCAGAGGCATCTTCGTGTTTATCAATCATTAACAAATTGCTAAATCTATAAAGGTGATCAAAATCTTCTAACAAAGCAAAGTTGAGTGCCTTAATATTATTTTTATCTGTTTCGTTTTGTGCTAACACTGCTGTTAAGTCAATGGCTAATTGTTCGTAGCCAATTGTTGTTTCCAAAATACTTTCGTTAATAGGTTTTAAACAACTAATTCTTTTTTGTTGCTGTTGTTCTTGATTTCGAATAACAGCAATTTCACGTTTTAGTTCGTCGTTATCGCAATTGCGTGCAAACTGATGCATAAACCAGTTGCTTTCAAACTCTAAACCATTTAACAAAATAACCCTGGTTTTTGAATAAGGGCCAGTTGTTTTTTTGTTATACGATTTTGGATACATTTGATTAAGTGGAATAAAATAACTATTAATTTCTTTTGTTTTTATGTTTAATGGATTCATATGTTACTCCTTTAATTAAATGTTAAATTGTTAACAATTTTTTAGATTTTATAACTAACTATTTAAATTGGTGTAAATTTGTGTTATAGTATTTTTGTAGGAGATTAATATGTTTGGACAACAAAATTTAACCGAAATGCACACCTCTTTAAAAAACGGTGAGCAAAATATAAAATTTAATATTCATTTAAAACTAAATAACGAGTTAAAAAATTGGTCAATTGCTGCAAATCAACAATTAATTAAAGGAATTGATCACGATATTGAATTTGGCGATAATTCAATAATGATTCCACACATAACATTGGTTATTGGCGAATTAAAAAATGCTAATGATTTAAACACAGTTGTTAACATTGCTTCTCAAGTGCTAGCACGTGCAGGAAGTATTAATGTGGAATTTAGCCATATGGATTTTTCTAAAAACAATCAATGGGCATTTTTGTGGACAAAGGAAAACAGTAAAATTAATCAGTTGGCCGAATCCTTAGAACAAAGTTTGGCTCCATACTTTACAGTAACAAGCAAAAATCCTCCACACATAACACTTGCAAAAGCAAAAGAATTGCAAAAAAACAAACATGTGTTAGATCAGCTTGAATTTCCAAAGGGATATGTTGCAACTAGTGCCGATTTTGCTTTTTGTGGCAAGGCAGGAACAGTGTTAGAAGTTATAAAATCAACAGCTTTAAATGCCAGAGTAAAAAAATAAAAGTTTGGAAAACCTTCCAAACTTTTTTGCTTTAATTTAATTAAATTGACTAATCTTTAATATATAATTACTATATTAATAGTAACAAAAAAGGAGAAGTGCAATATGAAAATAAAAAAATTAATATTAAATTTATTTGCAACACTTGGTATGATTTTATTAATTTTGCCATTATTTTTAACAATGTGGACATCAACAATAAAAATTGGAAATAATGCAGCTGATCCAACTTTATATTCTATGTTTGCAGATTGGTCGGCATTTGAAGATGTTTATGCATTGGCAGATAAAACATTTGGCAGCGTTTGGGCGTTAATTACCGAGATATTAATGGTTGCAATGTTGGCTTTTGCAGTATTATATGTTATTTTGTTTATATTACAACTACTAAAAGTGGGTGGTAAAAAAGCAAAATATGCTGGCATTATGAAAGTTATTGCTTGCATCATTTTGGCTTTGGCTATTATTGCATTATTTACAGCAATAATATTTGTAGCATCAAACAGCTGGCAAAAAGGAACTGTTTTAGTAACAACCTATACCTTTGGACTTGGAATTGGTGCATATCTTGCTTTTATTGGAGCAGTTATTACTGGTCTTACAGGAATTATTGCAAATCTTAAAAAATAAAAAAAGACCACTAAAAATAGTGTTCTT
>CALDPW010000002.1 GCA_937911885.1 uncultured Clostridia bacterium
AGGATTGTTGCAAGGCAATCCCATTGAAACTCTGCAAAACAACAAACCTTTTATTGTAAACAACATGGTTTATGCAAATGCCAGTTCAATAAAAAAGCCAGGTGGCCCAAAATAAAAAAGAGCTTTATCTAAAATAGATAAAGTTCTTTTATTTATTTAAATCGTTTTGAATTAATTGTTTAAGTTCAATAAGCTCTTCTTTAAGTGTTGAAGCACCTGCTGTTAATCCAATTTTTGTGTTTTTTGTGATAACAATATTTTGATTGTTAAGCTCGTTTTTATAATCATTAATATTCTCTATAAAAATAGCAGGACAAATGGTTTTTATGTTGTTATATAGTTCTTTAGAGTTGCTCGATTTTTTACCACCAACAACAATAACAACATCCACATTTTTTGCCATTTCAACCGAAGACAAGTTGATTTGTTTTTGAGCATTACAAATTGATTTGTTAACAACAAGTTCAACATTATTTTTTAGTGATAAATTTGTTATTAAATTAATCAACTCGTCCGCATGTGCCATGTTGAATGTTGTTTGACACACTAAGTATAGTTTGTTGTTGATTTTGCTAAACAATTCGTTAACATCGTCACTATCCTGCACAACAAAACAATTGGTTGTTACCCAACCTATTGTGCCTTCCACTTCGGGATGTGTTAATGGTTTGTGTTTTCCTATGATAACAACATCGTATCCCTTTTGTGAATATTCATGAACCAAATTGTGAATACGTGCAACATTAGGACAAGTTCCATCCACATAACTAATACCTTTTTCTTGCAAATAATTAAATGTTTTAATTGGTTCGCCATGTGCTCTTATTATCACTTGCGAATTAGGTTTTAGATTTGTTAATTCAACCTCGGTTTTTGCACCCCATTCACACATCATATTATTAACATTTGTGTTGTGAACAATTTCTTTAAAAATAGTTACATCCCCATGTTTATCAATGGCTTCTTTTACCAAATTAATTGTTCGTTTGCATCCTGCACACAATCCACAAACGTTTGCTATTACTATGTTTTCCATTATTTTTACCTACATTTTTATTAGAGTTAATTAATTATATCATATAAATTTTAAAATTATTATTTATTTTAACACATTGACAATAATACAAATTTTTTTTATTATTAAATAACAAATTAGGAGATAAATAATGGCAAAAATAACAAAACATGCATCAGGTGGATATTCTGTTCGTTATGCTTCGGGCTACACCGAAGAAGTTACACCTTCGGGCACAACCAGAAAAATTTCGCCTTCGGGACATGTGGAAGAAGATACCCCAAGTGGAGCATATTACTCTCATTCGGCTTCGGGATCGGTTACAAAAAAATCAAGCAGAGGTAGTTATCATAGTTCACCTTGGGGACGTGCTGACGAAGATGATAGCACTGTTTACGACGAAACATCCTCAACTGAAAAAATTAAAGAATATATTGAAGAAGTAAAAGAAGAAAAATCACAAAAACCTAGATATCAAATAACCGAAACTTTGCTAAGCAACAATTACAAACACAGTTTGCTTTCAAACCATCACAAAACAATAGGTGAAAATGATGAAAAATATTTTTGCTATGTTGATCAATCAACCGGTGAAGAAAATTGGTATAAATGCGCACATCACATTCTTGTTTCATCATTAGACACCCAAAAGGATATCAGCGAAAAATATGTTAGCGCTCGCCTTTCCTTAAAACAAAATCAAATTGTAAACGAAGTTGCTGTGTTAAACACAAACACTCACAACTCAACCGATATTGTTATATTGTTGCAAGTTGATAAGGATGAAAATGGTAACTGGGTAACAAACAATAACCAATATTTTGTTGCTCATGCAACCACACACGACATTG
>CALDPW010000003.1 GCA_937911885.1 uncultured Clostridia bacterium
AAAGTTATTATTAATTGTTAAATCAAGTTTTTCTAACTCGGTTAAAATTGTGTTAATAGTTTGTTCAATATCTAGTGAGGATGTAATGTTTTGTATTTCGGCATTTAAGTTAAAACCAAAGTTATCGTTAACAAAATCTATAACTGTTGGAATATCGCTTAAATTAAATTTAATATTAAATCCATCAATGGTTAAGTAAACAACATTATTTAATAATTTTGCTGTAATATCTTTGTTTAAGATATTTGTTGTTAATTCAGCAGAAATTTGATTATCAATGTTAACAAATCCTGTTACTAAATAATTATTGTATGCAAAATTGATATTAAAGTAATATTTATTATTAAATACATAATCAATAATATTTAAGGTTGTTGTTGATAAATCCTTAACATTTGTAAATTCGTTGTTGTTTAAGTTAGGAATGTTAATGTTTGAGGTTGTGTTAATTGTTGCATTAACATTAATATCATTAACTTTAACATTAATATTTGTAAGTGTTTTTAGATAGTTTAAGGTAATACTTAAATTGTTTAAAAACTCAATGTTTACACCGTCTTTAATTTCAGCCAGATTTGTGATTAGTTGAGGATTAATGTTTGTATTAATTAAATCATTAATTGTATCAATTATTTCGTTTGAATCTGGCTTAGATATTTCAATGTCTAATTTGTTTAAAATATCGTTTATAATTGTAGGCAATTGAGTAATATCGCCATAAAGTTTTGTGTTTGAATAGGTAATATAATAATAGTTGTTATAAATTTGTAGGGTTAATGGTTTGTTTAATACTGTTAACCAAAGTTTTAAATATAAATTATTATCTAATTTTAATTCGTAATTAATATTTAAATCAATATTGTTGTTGCTAATGGTTACAACACCATTAAAGTTATTGTGTTTAAATGTGTTAAATAGTGCATCAACAGCAGGAATAAGAGTTGAGATATTAGCATAATTATTGTGTGAAAGTTGTATTGTAGATGGTTTTACAAAACTAGCGTCAACGCTTAGATCGCTGTTTTTAAACTTAATATTATTTATTTTTGCATTATTGATATTTAGTTCAACGTTTCCAATGTTTTCGAGTGAAATTATGTATCCATCACTGGTTACGGCAAAGTGGTTAATTATTCCTAAGTCAATAGCTGATAAATCCATGCTTGATAGATTTATGCTGTTAATTGTGTTTGATAGTTCCCCATCTTTAACTTTTAATAACATTCCTACAATTTCGGTTAGTGGAATATCTAAGTTAAATTGGTTGTTTAGTAGGGTAGATACTTTTTGAATATCGGTTAGTGCAAACTTTAATGCAATGTTTGCGTAATCAATATAAATAATATTATCAATAATGCTAACAGTTAAGTTGTTGTTTGCAATAACGGATTCGAACATTGCGTTATAGTTTTTAAGGTTGGCAGTAAGTTTTCCGTTAAATTCTACATTGTTATAATTAACTGTTGCATCAATTGCAATAACGTCTTGCTTTAATGTGTTAATAGCTGATTCAGCAATTTTAAATAAGTGTGTTACATCAATAAAATTAAAAGTTGGAGCTTCAACAGATATTTCGTTTGGATAATCTAAACCCATTTCAACGCTAAATGTTATGCCATCTAATGTGGTTTCTGGTAAAGAAATACTTTTGATTGAATAGTTTAGGTCGCACACAACAATCATGTTTCCAA
>CALDPW010000004.1 GCA_937911885.1 uncultured Clostridia bacterium
CGATTTCGCCGATTGCAACGATTTTTTCTTTGCTGTAAAGCTCTTTGATTTTTGTGAGATCTTCGTCGGTGGTTTCTTCTGCTTCGGCAGGTGCTTCTTCCTCAGCAGCAGCTTCTCTTTCTTGTTGAGAAACCTTGCGATTGTAAGCTCTTCTGTTTGGATTGAAGATATCTTCAATTGTCATACCTTCATCTTCACTATCCATAACTTTTTGGTGAGCCATTCCATCATTAACTCTAAATTCTCTTCTTTCTGCAGTAGTTTCTTTGTCGTTAAACTTGGTTCCAAACATTCCATTAACAGTTGAACCAGCCCAACCTAACACTTTTGCACCAGCACCTTTTAACATACGGCTAGCAAAAAGCCCAGTTCTTGTTGCTTTTGCTGTTTTTTCTGATTCTTCTGTTTTATATTTATCAGCTTCTGCATCGAATCCTTTTGCTTCTTCTTCTAATCCAGCAGCCTCATCCATTACAGCTCTAACTTTTGCGCCTTTAGTGTCTTCCCATTCTTGTTTTTCTTCAGGAGTTAATGAATCAAATCCACCACCCGATTTCATCTTTTCCTTTAATTCTTGGTGACGAGCTTGCATACCTTTGGCCTTTTTTGCTAAGCCTCCAGCTTTCTCTCTCGCAGTATTTGCTTTTGCAAGTGCAGCGGCACCTTTTTTAGCTGCCATTTTAGCGCCTAAGCTTAATGCGCCTTTTGCTGCAAGTGCAGCGCCACCGGTCATTACACCAGCTGCAACAGTTGCAACTTTTGCACCGGTTTTAACAACTTTTTTACCCATTTCACCACCTGATGCAACAGCGTCGTTACCACCAGATAATCCAGAAATGATTTTAATAATATCTTTTAACATTAACAATCCAACTAATGTGAATAACAAGTGAGCCAAATCGTTATAAATTGAGCCACCATATCCACCAGCTGTTGTTCCTACGCTACCTTCATAAATACCCAAATCTGGGAATACATTAATATTGTTAATTACTGGTAGCACAATAAAGAATAAGTTCATGCCCAATACTGAGCCATAAGTTGTGAACACTTCGCTTAAGAATTGTTTACGCCAACTACTTAATGCATTACCTTTATCAAGTGGTGCAATTGCAACAATTGGAGGTGAAACCATAAATAGAATTACGGCTTTAAATAGTCTCATAACCAATCCAAAGCATGCTGTAACCATAATAATTACCGACATAATTGTGGAACCAATCATTATAGTCATATTCATTAAACCAATATCATAGAACGTTGTAACAAAGTGAATGTTTTGATACGATGCAGTTCGATTAAACCAAATTTCTGCCAGACCACCCGTAACAATTCCGTGTGGAGTAAAGATTGCTGTTAAAATTTGATCAACAATACCTGCAACTGATGCTGGAGGTGTTGATTCAAACCTCATGTTTTGCCTAAACATCATATCAACGTTTGCAGCTGTTGCTTCCGAATTATCAGCAACATACAACCCTTGTTCCTGTAGCCAATTTTCAACATTACTTTGCAAACTATTATTTCTTGCTCTATTTGCCGATGTTGCAGCTGAAACGAAGATTTGGCTTGCCATACTTTGGCTTCCACCCAAACTTGTTGCATTATCTAGTGCTTGAAGTAACATATTAGATAACCAAACACCACCTACACACAACACAGGAATTAGCACAAGATGCATCAAGCTTTTAATAGCTGTTGCAATAATGCTTCCTTTGCTATTTTTTGAACCTTCAGTAGTAAATTCTGATTGAACAATTTTAATAATTGTTGCCATGATTACCATTGCAACTGCGACTAAACTTAATGCCAACAAAACTTGTAAAACAGTTTGATTTAACATTAAATCCATTAAAATATCGCCTTCTTTTTCAACCGTGAATCCACCTTCGGTTACCCAGTATTTATCAAGACCTGATAAACGACGGAATAACTCTTGAACCCAGTCAACAATAAATAGTGTATCCTTAACAGCGTTAAATATTGCACGGTTAGCAATACCCATAACAATATCAAATACCCAGCCAACAACAGTGCCGACCAAGCTTGTTAGTGCACTAACCAACCAGTCAAGAACACCCAGTGACATTGAACTTAAATGCATAACTTGTTCTCCTTTGTATTTTTTGCCCATACACAAGCACAGCAAAAAACAACACTTTTTAATATTAGTCTAATTTTACAACATAAAAATTCAAAAATCAATAAAAACTAATAAGATTTATGATTATTTTTAATATTTATATATTTATATATTACGCAAAAACATAAAATTTAATTTACTTAAATATTTTTAACAACATTTTATTAAAAAAAGCCTGTTAATTTTATAAAAATTTTTTATTAATAAGCAAGGTTTTAATTAAAAAAATCAACAGAGTAAAAAACAACAAAAAAACACGGAAAATCCGTGTTTTTTTTACTATTAAACATTGTTGTGTTTGGTTTATTATGGAGTTGTTGTTGTTGAAGTACCAATACCGGTAATCCAGTTAGCAACTGTTGCAGCGTTTGCTGTAAATAGTTTCAATAAGATAAGTAAAATCAACATAATAACCATACCAATAACTGCATTGATCATACGTTTTTTAGCTTCTTCACGTTTATCTGCTGTTTCAGCTTTACTATAGTTAACACCTAAAACAATAGCATAAATACTACCAGCTGTTCCAATAATAATCAAAAGTGGAACTAGTAATGTATCTAAAACTTTGATAACTGGTTCAAAAATTTTTGTCCAAGCTGAGTCAAGGTTTGTGTTACCAGTGCTAATAGAAGAAGATGTTCCCATCATTGCTCTAGCAATATTAAATAAAAACATTTGCATTTTAAATCCTCCACGATATGTTTTTTCATTCTATTACCAAGATATTATCATATAATTTTATTTTGCACAAACAAAATTAACAAAAATATTATCTTTTTTTATTGATATTGTTTTTTTATTAATATTGCTAATTATATTGTTTTAATCATTTAAATAAAATCCATAATCATTATTATATAATTGATTAAATTAGTTTGTTAAAAAATTAACATTATTATATACTATTTGTAGTATTTGCAAAAAAACAAAAAATATTTGGAGAGTGAAACTATGGCAGATGGCGAAAAAAAAGCAAACAGCTTTGCCAAAAAGTTTTTAAGCAAACTTTTTGGATTGATTGGATCGGTGTTGTTAGTAGCAATTGTTGGAATAATGATTGCCAGCTACACAACCTATGGTGGCGAAATTAGATTTGATACTGAATTACTGTTCAATCAAACATTTTTAATTGTTTTTGTTGTTGGAATTTTGTTTTTGGCATTGTTCTTTTTAACAAACCTAACAAAAGATAAAAGCAAAGAATCAAATGGAGCAAAAATTAGAAACAAGGGTGGAATTAAAAAGTTCTACGATAGCAAATGGGTTACCCCAGAAGAACTTAGAACCAACTCTCGTTATAAATTTCATTATTATAGTGATTTAAGCAAATCAAGCAACATTGGTATTCCTATTAGAGCTCAAGTTCATAACGGAAGATTGTTGGTTAACATGTATAAAAGCATTCACACATTGGTTATTGGTGCTACTGGTGCTGGTAAAACAACCCAATTTGTTAACCCAACCATTCAAATTTTAAGTGAATCACATGCAAAACCATGTTTTGTTGTAACCGACCCAAAAGGCGAACTTTATACCCTACACAGCGAAAAACTAAGAAAACGTGGTTACAGAATTATTGTATTAGATTTAAAAGAACCATTTAAAAGCACATGTTGGAATCCTATGACCAGAGCATATGAACTTAACCAACGTGCAAACAATTTAGAAAAAGAAATTTTAGTTCATCGTGGCGATGATCCAAGAAGCTTTAAACATTTAAGACTTGCAAGTTCAGCTTACTACAGCGAATGGTATGAGTTTGATGGTGTAGCATTTGCCGATATGACAATGGTTAAACATCAAATTGAAGGTATTAGACAACAATTAAAAACCGAAGCAATTGAAGAACTAAAAGATATTGCAACTGTATTATGTCCTATCGAAAGCACATCCGACCCAATTTGGGAACGTGGTGCAAAAGATTTTATTCTAGCAATTATGCTTGCCATGTTAGAAGATAGCGAAGATGAACGCTTGGGCATGACAAAAGAAAAATTTAATTTCTATAACCTTTCAAAAATTGCAAACCTTAAAGATAACGATCCATTTAACCCAACAAAATCTCTTGCTGATTACTTTGCCGGACGCGATCCTTTAAGCCAAGCAACACAACTTGCAAACCAAGTTATTACCAATGCAGATGTTACCCAAAAGTCATATATGGGTATAGTTTCTGACAGAATGGGTATATTTTCTGACTTAGGCGTATGTTATGCAACACATATCAACGAAATGGAACTAAGCAACTTTACTGATCAACCAACAGCATTATTTATTAAAGTTCCAGACGAAAAAGTAACACGTCACGCAATTGCTAGTATGTTTGTTAGCCAACTATATAAAGTATTAGTTGATTCAGCAAATAAAAACGGTGGCGAATTAAAACGCACAGTTTACTTCTTGCTAGATGAATTTGCAAACATGCCTGCTATTTCAAACTTTGAAACAATTATCACCGTTGCTCGTAGCCGTAAGATATTCTTTATTTTAATTCTACAATCTTATGCTCAGCTATCAATTAAATATAACGAAAAAGTAGCTAGCACAGTAAAAGATAACTGTAACATTCACATTTACATTGCATCCAACGACGCACAAACACAAAAAGAATTTAGTGACCGATGTGGAACTGTTACAATCGAAACAGAAAGCACAACAACTTCAAAGGGTAAAAAAGACGAACAAAGCACAACTACAACAAGTTTAAATATTGATAGCCGTCCACTTATTTATCCTAACGAACTTGGTTCATTAAAAGATGAATTAATTGTATCAATCATGAAGGAACAACCATTAAAAGTTGTGTTTACTCCAAGCTATATGGCAACAAAATTTTATGATATGACTCCTGCAAAAGAAGAATTTATTATTCCAAAAGTGCTAGATGAAAAAGGATTATATTATGATATTAGAAAACGTAACCAAATTATTTTAAATCCTTCACAATCACCAAAAGCATCAACACCAATTGGAAACATTAATTCTCAAACAACAAACAACAATGGTGGCTTTAATTTTGATTCCGATTTTGGGGATTTTGAAATTTAACAACAAAAAGAACGCAATAAAGCGTTCTTTTTTTATTTTTTGCACACCTTGACTTTAATGTTTTTATTTAATAGTAAAAATATACTCTTATTAAAATAATTAAAAACATATAAATTAGTATATAATAAGTATATATTATTATTTGGCAAATTTTTTTTGATATGCTAAAATTTATCAGAGGAATTTATATTTAAAATATAATATATTTTATTTTACATATAGGTTTAATGAAAAAAGGAAAAGGCAAACACTAATGAAAAAACTAAATTGGACAAAATTATTAAATATATCTTTAATCATTTTTGCATCGCTTTGTGCGACTGCAATTCTTTTGTTGGGAGTTTTAAAAAAGCCACTACCAAATGTTATGGCCGACGATTTAATTGATGGCATGCCATTTAGCGTGGGGGTTGTTTCTAGAACAGCAACCGATTTTGAAGATGGTCAGTTTGTATACACATCCGATTCTGAATTTAATGGTGAAGTTAGAACGATTGAACAAAACGAATATGTTATGTTAAATAACTATAACGTTGAAAATCGCCTTGCTAACAACGAAGGCCTTGCCAATGCCCTTGTTGTTGAAAACCTTTATATTTCATTAGGCCAAAAAGATAAAACTGATGGTGTAATTTTAACAGGTTTAGCAATAACCGTTCAACTTAACGGAACAGTTATTGAAAACGTTGGTGAATTAAAACCTTATACCGAAGGTGCTGAACTATCAAGTGGATGTTACTATTACGCTTATTTTGATGCAAAAAATTATGGCGAAGGATATTACACCATTTCGTTTAGATACAATTATATGTTAGATGGCGAACGTTATAATAATCGCAACTATTCATATAGTTTTTACTTAATGGAACAAACAAGTTATGCTACATATCCAAGAGTTGAAAACGCTCAATATGGTAATCCAGTAAACAAAAAGATTCAATATTTTTATAACTACACAGTAGCTAACTTACCAACCTACACTTTTGATGCTTATCACTATAACATTAGCTATACAAGAACAAAAAATAACGAAACCGAAACTGTTTCTTCATCATTTGCACTATCATTTGATGGTTCAAGTGGCACTTTAACATTAGTTAGTTCCCTAAAAGGAACCACAACAATTAATGTTCCTAAAACAAACGATGAAGAATATTTTGTTACATTAACATTTGATGAACTTGGAACATACGAATTTGTTAACAAATATCAAGTAAAAACATCAACTGGTTTTAATGTTGTTGAAAACATATTAGCTTACGATGTTCATCAACAAAACACCGAAGGCACAAACGATTATGAAATTGGACGTTTACAAAAAGGTTATGTAAGACTACACGTTTTTGGTATTAAAGCATACTTTACAAAAAATGGTGTAGGAACCGAATTTAAAACCGAAACTGTTCAACCAGATAAAACACACTTAATTTATGATAACTTATATTCTGGTAACCAACTTGATGCAAACTTTGGCTTTGCAAATACAATTTTAAATGATGGATCAATTTCTGAACAACATAAACAATATCCAACAACAAACTTAGCACCTATTTACTTTGATTATTACGGCAAATTTAACTTTAATAGCACAACACCTATTAGCCGTTATAAAATTTATTCAACTCCAGACTTCCTTGCAGGAGTTGATAATAAAAATGTAGTAGAATATGGATATTTAACAAAAGATTCTAATTTAGAAACTGCTGGTTACTACGAATTAATATTTGAATATACTTATGATTCATATAACCTAACAAACGAACATGATGTTACACTTGGCGGCAATTACGCACACAGACAAGCATTTATGTTTAGAATTGATAACTCAACTCCAAACATAAAAATGTTCTATGGCGATCCTGCTGACAACAAAGAAATGCCTAACGAAGCATTTACAAACAATTATGTTACAGCCGATTGGCCAAGCACCACATATTTCCAAGCAGATATTACAGCCGAAATATTTAAATTCAACTTTAATGGCGAACCTGTTGATATTGATGGAACCGTTACCGAAACATCTGAACCAATTAGTTACACAAACTTAACACCAATTGGTAATGTAACAGATCCAAATGCAAAATATATTTTAAGAGTATACTTTACAGAAAGCAAAGATGTTTATGTTGAATACGAATTCACAATTGATAACACACCAATTCAAAACTTAAAGTTTCAACCAATTGATGCTGTTTATTCACAAACAGATACCACAAGTCCAACAGGATTTAGACTTGTAACCGATCCTAACACCATTAATATTGAAGGTAAAAAGTTAATTAACCAACCTTTCACCTTTACATATTCTCCAAAAGAAAGTGGTGCAGCAATTACTACAAAATATTACAAAATACCATTTAGTGCAAACACAAATGCAACAAGATTGATTAATGATAGCACTTCAATTTATATTGCAAACGATTATGCTATTGATGTATTAAACCCATCAAATGCAATTGAATATAATTTAAGTTATGCCTCAATTGCAAATAATGTTGTTGAAGCCGATAATGCATTCAACGAAGTTAACTCATATATTTATTATTTCTTATTACAAGACCAAGCTGGAAACACAGCTGAAAAATATATTATTTATGATTTAACAAAACCATATGTTATTGTTGATAGTAGCACTAAAACAAGTGGAATTAACCCTATTGAAAATGCTTATAACATTGTTAACGAAGAAGCTCAAGTTACATGGGGTGATTATAAAGCAGTTCCTGTTATTATTCCAACAAGCGAAACAACAATTAAACCACTTTTAAACAATATTATTTCAACCGAAACTCAATTATTTAGAGTAATTAATGGAACCACTTATATGTGTTCACCAATTACTAGATTGATGTTCGAAAATAAAACAAATGGAAAATATTTAGTATTACAACAACCACAAACTGTTCCAGAAATTACTTTATATCCAACATTACCACAAGGAGAAGTTACAACTGTTCAACAATTCTTTAGTGGCGAAGCAAGTTATGGATATACCGTAACAGATAGTTCACAAATCACAAGTTTAACAAGCATTGCAAACTCAAACAGCATTACAAAATCTATTTGGATGAATTTAGATAATGCAATGGGTATTGCATATGGTAATTATTCAACCTCACTAAATGACGTTGGTGAACCATTAAACACAAAATCAGTTACAAACTCAAATCAATTACGCTTTACTTACATTCCTGGTGAAGGTAACTATGCAGTAAAAAATGTATCTTATCGTTACTATCGTTTTAATCCAAAAGATTATTCTGAAATAAGTGATGATTACTTATCTAATTATGCTGAAAGTATTCAAGATGGCACTCCTTTCTCAGTATACCCTTACGAAAAAACACCATCAAAAGATTTTAATATTGGAACAATAACCATTGATCCAAAATTATCAATCACTGGTGATTCGCAAAGAGTTGTTTCAGAAGTTATAAATCCAATTAACGATAACAATACCGTTGTAACACAACCTGGTATGTATGTTGTTAAACGTGAATATAACGCAACCGAAGCTGATTTTGCTGGCTCGCTAGATACACTTGTTAGATATTATTACTATTTTGTTGATAGAACAAAGATTATATCAATTGAAACTGGATCTGAGGCTCCAGCAGATACAAACATTTATCAAGATGCTGAAGAAAGCACTCAAAACAAAATGTTGTATCAAACTGGTTCGGGGATATTATTCAACTTTGGAAAAGCTGTTAATCAACAATTTGACACATACTACACTGCTAAACAAATTCAACAATATTTAGCATTTAGCCAAAGCAATACTTCAATTTTTGATAGTAACAAACTTTCAATTTATTGGAATATCCCACATGATAAATACAATTCTAATTTAACATTAACTAGAACTCCTGCCCTAGCATCCCCAGCATTAACAAATTACATTTCAACAATTACTGAGCAAAACAACTATATGTTTAACTTAAAATATGTTGTAAGCTTTAATGCAAATGGAACAGGAACAGCTACAAGAGTTATTGATAGCACAGATCCTACAAATGTATTGGTTAACCTAGATTACTTAACAAAAACAACCCATAATCAATATGTATTTAAAAATGCAGGAACTTACACCGTTACAATCTATGATTCGAGTGATGCTCGCTTAAATAAAAGCGATTATCCAATAAATGAACAAAAGAACACAAGTTTAACATTCTCATTTGTAATTTCACATGAAAGCCCAAAAGGCGAATATTATAGCAAATATAACGATGAGAACAAAACTCCAATGTTAATTCAACACAAAACCGAATTAACAAATGAAACAATATTCAAAAGCATAAACAACAATAGTTTAAAATTTGAATTTGAAAAAACCAGCGATAAATATCGCGCTGAAATTGACCCAACAAATATAAAAGTTACAAAAACTGTTAATAATGCAACCACAACCATATATGAAAAAGTTAACCAACCAATTGACAACACTATTTTAGTTGAAAATGCAACAGGCTACAGCCTAACAATATTCGATGAAGAAGAATATTTGAATAATGGAAATGCTTATATTGGTGGCAGTGGACAAAGCAGAGACTATATTTTAAGTCAATCAAACAATATAACATATTCTGTAACACTACAATA
Source organism: uncultured Clostridia bacterium (assembly GCA_937911885.1). GTDB lineage: Bacteria > Bacillota > Clostridia > Christensenellales > UBA1242 > UBA6345. The sequence goes on from CALDPW010000004.1 coordinate 9,800, forward strand.
TATTGGTAATCGAGCCGATTACAATACAGATTCGGGAATAAATTATTTCTCAAGAACATTTACAATTACCCTAGACCGTATTAAACCTCAATATAACTACAACAAGTTAATCGAAATTGATAATTTAAAATATGGTGCTAGCACAAACGTTAATATTAATTTAGAAAAATACTTCTTCCCTATTAACGATAGTTTCCAATTCACACAATCAAGCGAATATGGCAACGAATTAGATAGTTCCGAAATATTTGTTAGATTCCTATCTGGTAAAAACGCAACAAACGACTTCCCAGTATATGAAAAAACTCTAACACCTGATGATGAAAACTATTATAACGATTCACTATCAAATATTAGATTCTCTGAAGCAAACACTGCATTTAGAAAATTAAGTTATAGTGGTGGTGTTATTGATGCAAGAGACGCATTTAGCGGGGTAAATACTGCACCAATTAGTGGCTACTACGAAATTGTTGAGCGTGACGAAGCACAAAACTACAAAGTTTATACCGTTCAATACCAAGAAAACAGAGTTTCACCTGCCGAAATTACTTATGAATATACACCAGCAAAACTTGGTGAAGGTTCAAATAATATTCAAGGTGTTATTAACTCCCAAACAAACTCTGCCGCTGGTGGAATCCAAATTTTAGGTAAAGCCCTAAAACTTATTAACATTTCAAGTGGTGCTGCTGGAACAAACGATTATTTCTATAAACTAGATATTTCATACAACGGCATTGCTATTCCATCAATTTATAACAATCCTAACGATAGATCAAACAGCACATCGTGGGATGACTTTATTAAATTAGTAAATCAAAAACTTGTATTTGATGAACAACAAAACGGCTATAAAGTTGTTTTAAGATTCTATAATCGTTTTGCCTACACATATAACCCAAGTGATAGAAGTGTAACATCTAATGCAGATTATGTTGTAACCTACAACATCCCTGGTGACAGATTAACACCTATTATTGTAGATGATAAAAATGAAAATGGTGATGACATATTTACCATAACAATTCCTAATGATGTTGCTGGAACATATATTAAAGGATTTATTGCTGATAGATTCGAAAATGGAGCTTGGAGCAGATTATCACAAGACTCGTTAGGTGCAACAATTATTTCAAGCGAAGACGATAATTCTTCATTACAAGGATTAAGCTATACATTTGGATTGGGTGAATATAGATTCCAATTAATTGATAACTTTAACCGTGGTGACTTAAATTATGATCCAGGTTCAGCACACTATAAAGGATTGGGTGTTGACGATGTTAAATCATTAGCATTTGGAACACATCAACAAATTAATGGTGTTTACTACACAGCAGGAAATGCAGTGTTAACATATCAAACAAATTTATATGCACTAAAAATTGAAACATTGTTAGAAAGTGGAGTTTATGCAGAAGTTGCAGAAGAAGCATTTGCTGCAAACTTTATAACCGAACAAAGTTTAGTTAATGGTGTTAGAACATTAGTGTTCGAAAATCCAAATAAAAACACTAAACGAAACTATAGAGTTTACTTATCAGTTGAAAAAGCAAACTCACAACCTGCCCCATATCAATTCTGCATTGATAGAACATTGCCAGAAATTGAACTTAAAAACCTATCTGGTGGCAGAATTACTACATCTCTAAATCAAAATGAACCATCAATTCATACCGAAAACTTTATTGTTACATGGGCAACAAACGACTTTAACCCTACAGTTAATTTAAAACGTGTTTATACCGATGCTAACGGAAAACAACAAACTCAAACCATTAATAATATTGCTAATGGTTATCAAGTTAGCGAAATTGGAACCTACACAGCTTCGATTACAAACAATCTAAACTATCAAGATTCCAGCAAAAACATTTACTTTAAATTAATTTCAGGTGAAATTGTTGTTTATGATGTTGTTGCTATTAATTCATTTAACGAAAAAATATTGCAACCATCTCCAATAACCTCAACAATAAACATTGACGGCTCACAAAAAATTCTATATCGCTACTATGCCCTATCAACCTACAACAACCCACAAGGTAGCGAAAAATATATTGAAGTTCGCGTAAATAAAAACAAAGGTTTAGAATATACACTACTAAATCCTGATAGCACAAATTATAAACAATATCGTATTTTTGGAACTAGCAACTATGGTTATGAAAGATATATTGAAATTGTTTATATTGATGAATTTGTTAACGGATTAGATGAAAATAGTAACATCGATGTATCATTTACAAACCTTTCAATTGGAACACCTCAAATTGTTGAAGGACAAGAAACTGGCTCATTAGTTGAAATTCCTATTAAAAAAGAAATAACCTCTATTAATAAAAGTATTACATTAAGTTGGGATTCTTGCTACATAGGAACTGCAGATCCTGCAGCATTAGCTGGTAACTTAATTTATGCCGATTACTCATTTAATGGTGTTTATGCAAGAACAATTAGCACATCAGTAAATGCTCTTAATATTTTTGAAATAACAACAGCTGGTATTCATAAATTTAAATTCTATGATTTAGCTGGAAACATTCAAAAGTTTAATGGTGCTGATGAATTAACCATTAACTTAATTAATGATGTATTATTCACAGTAAACGAACAAAATCCAATCAATAATCAAATTTATAACGGCGAAGTTATAATCGAAATTATTAACCGTCACCTATATAGTGCCGATCCAGTAATTTCAGCAACATTAAATGGCGTAGCTGTTGAAGTAGAAAAAATTGGAACATCATTCTATCAATACAGATTTGTTAACCAAGGTTATTATGAAATAACACTTTCAACCAAAGTAAATACAACTACTGGCGAATCTAATGATGTATTAACCGTTTATAGCTTTACAATCATTAATAGCAATCAAGCATTACCTTGCTTTAACGTTCCTCAAAACGCAAACTTTAGAGTTGTTAGAGTGTTAAAGGAAAATAATGATATTACCTACACATTAACCTCACTAAACGAATTGTGGATTAGCCCTGCAACCTTAGGAACTGGTAATTATACAGTTACTTTAAGCAAATATAACGAAGAAACAGATATTACCACAGAATTTAGCTTTAATGTTTGGATTAACAACGAAATCCCTTATATTATTGCTAGCATTCCTTTTGGAACAGGAACAACAAATAACATTACATTTACTTACAATCCAAAACTAATCTACGATCAAATTGGCGAATCATATATTTTAACAACAGGAGTTAAAATTCTTATTAACGCCGACAGTCCAAACGAAATTACAACACATACACTAACACAAAACCAAGCACACTACATTCAAATTTTCACAAATGATAATAAACTAGTATCATCATACAAAGTTATAAAAGAAGAGCCTTTAAACTCAACATCAATCATTATTATTGTTATTGCTAGCGTGTTGGTGGTTGCGTTAATTGTAGTATTTATTGTAATTAGAGTAAGATTAAGATTTAGATAAAAAAAGGTTGAGAAAATCTCAACCTTTTTTTATTTTATTTTTCTAATTCTTCAATTTTATTATCTTCAACAAACAAATTATATTCGCAAGCATCTCCAACATAAAACTTAACAAAATTTAAAATGTTTTGTTCTTGTTTTATTGTGTCAAACAATACAACCGACAAACTACCAGTATTAATGTTTTTTGCACTTAACATAATTTTTGTTAGTTCAAGCTTGGTTAGTTCCTCAATTTTATAACTATTTTGCTCACCTTCACTAATAAGAACTCTTAGTGCTTCGTATAAATAGTTAATACCACTAATAACCAAAATAACATCACTTTGTTTTGCATGTTTTTTAGCATTAACCAAAGCCAATTTTAAATTTGAAAAAACGTTTAAATATCCTTTTGTTATTGAGTATGGCACATATGTTACACCATTGTTGTTAATTTGAAGTTGTTCATCACCTTTGGTTGGAGCAACAACCACAACTTTTGTGTTAACATTTGCCTTAATATTAGATATTAACTGCTTTACGTTGTCAATCATTACAGGCTTTTCATTTAGCAAAATAACACTAGATCCATGCTTAATATTTGCATTAAACAAACTAAATGTGTTATTAGTATCAATTTTTGGCATGTCATCAAACTTGGCTAAATCAGTTTTTGCACCATTATTAACATCAATAATAGCTGTTACAGCCATTGGTCTGTTTGCATAAACCTCTTTTGCAGTTGCTCTAACATAATCGCCACTTTGTAAATTATGTTTAGCCACATAAATTTTGTGAACATAAACATCATTTTCAGAAACACCAAAGCCATTAACCCTAATAATTCCATAGCCGGATGTAGTAATATCTAAAAATCCTTCAACTTCTGTTTGTGTTTTTTTACTATCCATATCAAATTCAAATTCGGGCATGGCTGCAAAAAAATCAAAGTTATTAATATCATTACTAAACGCCATTGAACCAACTAATTCTTTGTTAATATCCTCAGGCAAAAAATAATCAACCAAATTGTTTAGCTGAGTAGCCGATCTTGTTGGTCTTCCTTTTAACGAAGTTTTAACATATGGCTCACTTTTTCCACCCAAAATACTTAATATTTGTTCAATTAAATAATCTTTTGTTCGCGATGTTGGCGATCTAACCCCAACTTTGCGTGCAAGATCGCGAAGTTCATGAATCCTAAGCTCTTTTAGCTTAAGCTCATCCCAATCTCCCACTTGTGTCATTATTTAGTTCTCCTTAGATTTCAGTGCTTTTTAAAATCTAATAATATATTAACAAAATTTTGTAAAAAAAGCATACTTTTTTAATAATTTATTCAAAATTGTTTTTTATTAATAATTTGTAAATTTTAAAGTTAAATAATCAAATCACCACTAGTGGTTTTTACAACACGCATCACATTTATTTCTTCACCAGTATTCACATCAATATAAATGTAGTATTCATAATCTTTCCACGAACAAATAAACTCATAAACAAAAGTTTCGCCAACATATTTATTTGGTATTATCGCATAATTACGTTCCTTAACAGATAGAGCATCGCTCAATCGCTTTTGAGCATCGTCAAAAGTTATATTTGGCGCCTCAATATTTCGATTTGTATGATTATAGCAATAGTTAGTTCCCTCCAAGCCAACAACCACTCCGGTTGAATTATCAACTTTAACCTTTACCAAGTCAGGATAATATATAACACCGTTAACTATTGGAGCTAAATTAACATAACATATATTTCCATTAGTTGTGCTCCAAACACACCTAACATTATCGTATTCCAAATTTTTAGCAAAATTTTCAGCCAAATTAACGCATTGAGCCTCGGTTAAACTATTATCACCTTTTGCCGAATAACTTGTTATATCGGCAATTTTACAGCCTCTACGGGTTACTTGAACATAAAGTTGTTGATTAGATGTGCTTACATTGTAGTTAAATGTGTAAAATTTACCATCGCTTTCGCCAACATATTCTATTGTTTCAATATTTAAAAAGCTTAATGTTTGTTTTATATACTCTTCAGCTTCAACATTATCAACCTCAAAAGAATCTAAACCTATTATTTGCTTATTTATAACCGATTCCGAAAATGGACCATCATAAATTAAGGTTGGAATTTGTGTTGAACTTGAATTAACATTGCTAAGCCCTGCATCAAATCCAGAGTTGTTACCATTGTTAAAATCTACATCTTTAATAATGTTATAATCAACTTTTAAATTTGAAATATATTCATTAAATTCATATAACAATTCCAAACTTTTATCATGCAGGGTATAAATTGTTGCATAATCATCCTGCGAAAAATCAATGTTATTATTTGTTTTTGTTAACAAACTGTAACTATATCCACCCAAAACATTAACAAAATTATTAACTTTATCAATTTTATTGTTTTGAATTGGCAAGTTTGAAATGTTTGTGTTTGCCGTTTGACAACTATTATAAATGTTGCTTAACACTTCCCTTTTGCTTTTGGTTCCATTAACTGCCACCAATTTTGACATATCCAACTCAATATCATTAATATTTGTACTAAGTTCATAAAAACTGCGTTTATAAACATTTTCGAGTTGAATTGAATATGTGTTAGTTAATCCAACAAACACTGCCAAGGCAATAAAGGTTGCTAGCAGAGTTAATCCCAACACCACGGAAACAACTATTAACATTAAATTTTCTTTTGGCATCTTTTTTGTTCTCATATAAACTCCTAAACAGCAAACACATGTTTTCCTATTTGTGTTACAACTTTTCTTGTCCAAATCCAACTAGATGTTGCAACATCTGGATTATAGTAATACAAACTACCATAACTAGGATCCCATCCACTTAATGCGTCTTGTGCAGCTTGGTAACTTTCAGCATTAGGTTCTAGGTTGATTTGACCATCATGCACGGCCGTAAACGCCCATGGTTGATAAATTACCCCATAAACAGTATTTGGAAAATCTGGGCTTGCCACACGATTTAAAATAACTGCTCCAACAGCAACTTTTCCAACATAAATTTCACCTCTAGCTTCGGCATGAATGCATTTTGCCAACAAATATAAATCATTACTGCTTTGTGAATTTAAACTAACACCAATAGCACTTGCAGTTGCATAATCAATAGTTCCCGTTTCGTTAATACCATGTGTTCTTTGAAAATACTTAACAGCCTGTTGGGTTTCCCAATCCAAAACACCAGTTATTTCACCATCGTAATATCCCCAATCTTTTAATCTGGTTTGTATTTCGGTTATGTTAGGTCCCAAAGCCGAAACAATCAACCCACTATTATCTGATTTATATGCATTATTAAGCATAATAGAAACACTACACAAAACACTGCAACAAATTAATGTAACCATTGCAACCAAAATTTTATATCTTTGCATTTTAACTCCTAAACTCTTTTTTTAAGTGTTACCACAAATTAATTACTTTAATCAAAAAACTTATCAATTAGTTCAATTATCCAACTTTTATATTTTATTTGATTTGTATTAATTTCCTTATTGTTTAAAAAGCATAATGGAGGATATACCACACACCACCAGTTATCACCTTTTGCCTCTCCAAGTTCAATAATTAACGCATCGTAAAAGTCCGACTCTAAAACATACTCACCATAGGCTCTTGTTGGAAAATATTCATTATTAATAGTTACATTTGCCAAATAACGAAAACCATTATTTTTAAGTTCCGTATCACAAATTTCTTTTATGTTTTGTTTGTTATTATCCACAAAATTAATCACATCTTGTTTGTTTTTTAAATTGCAAATGTTATTAGTTAAATAGTTAACCACCACATCTTTTACTTTATATTTAACATTTTGATCCACACTCAAATTACTATTAGCCCTAATATGTATTCTAAAATAACTGTTAGCACTAATATTATTTGAATTAACATTGCACCCCTGTGCCAACGGAAAACATAAAACTAATAACAAAATTAACATAATCTTTTTCATAACTTATTTGTATGCAAAAATTGTAAAATTATGTTAAAAATAAATTAATATTAAAAATTAGTCAACCACACACCTTTTCACAAAAAAATACGAGT
>CALDPW010000005.1 GCA_937911885.1 uncultured Clostridia bacterium
AGTCTAATGTTTTGCCAATATTAATCAAAGTTAAATCGTTGCTTTCAAGCTTAATATCAAACACGCCTTTAGCAATTGGCATTTCCATTTTAAATGATGCCTTACCTAAGTAGTTTTTATTGTTTGTTTGCTCGTTATTAATAACGCCTAAACCAATTGTCATATCGCCTAACATGTTGTCGTTAGTAATTTCGTGCATGTTTAATTGAATTTCAAAGTTTGTTTTATCTTTAACAGTAAAGTAATTAATAACATTTCCAAGGTTAGGAACATGTCCTTTACTCTTTTCAATTGAGTCGTAAATAGCACCCATAATGTCATCAGTGAACCCTGTTGCAAATTGTAACACATATAATGGATCAGCTAAAACATCACTTAATGCAAGTTTTAGTTTTAAGTCATAAGGTTTGTTGCTATTTGTTTCGTTACGGTGCAAATAAGCAAATCCATCGGCATAATACAAATAGAACATACGATTTTTAACACTTTCTAATGCACCTTTGTTAACTAATCCAATAGTTGGAATTTCACCAAGAGTCATCATTATTTGTGGCATGCGTTTTTCGTCTAGTTTAATTTTAATATTTAACGGAATTGTCCAGTCAATATTAATAAATCCAAGTAAAGTTCCATCAACATCAACATTTGCTGTAACTTCGTAGTAATTTAATTCGGCAGTGTTTACTAACGCTTTAATTAGTTCGTTTGCTCCCGATAAATCAATATAACTATTTTGATCTGGGCTAACAACTTGTTTAAAGTCGCTAAATTGAACATCTAAATTAAAGTATTCATTTTTAGTTACGCCAGTATACATATTGTTAATATAAATATGTGTTGGGCGAGTTCCATTTGTTTCAACAACAACTTCCATAGTTGTTGCGTTAGGATTTGTTGTAACTTGTGTTCCATCAATTGTTAAGATTAATTTGTTATCAGAATAAGAAATTTGTTTTAACAAACTTAACATCGATAAAGGATTGCCAAAATCTAATGAAGGTAAAATGCTTGTGATGTTGTTAATGTTAATGTCTAAACCACTTGCAGCATCTTGTAGGAAAGGAATTAGGTTAGGATCAATTCCTAGTAGTTCAAGTCCTACTACCATAATTTCTTTTAAGTCGGCTTCGCTCATTTTTAATTTTAGATTATTGTAATTAACAAATACATATTTGTTGTAGTAATCTAAATCGAACTTAATGTTTTGTTCGCCTGTTAAGTTTGCTGAACCATTTAGTAACATGCCAGTAGTAATATCTAGCAACAAATTAACATCAGCATTAAAGCGCAATGCTTCACCATTAAACACTTTTGCATTAGCAACAAGATTGAATTGTTTTGTGTTAATGTAGTTAATTATGCTTGTTATAAAGTTTGTAATTTCTGAGTAATTAACAAAATCATTACTGTTTATGTCAACAACTTCAAATATATGTGTATCAAGAGTTAAATCAAAATTAACACCTGCATATGATCCTAAAACTTTTGATAGCATAGAATTGTAATCAACATAAATTTCGTTGTTGTTAATTGTTAACAAAATTCCGTTAGGAGTTTTTTCTATTTTATTAATCATTGAAAGATTAATATCTTTTAACATGTTTTCAATATCGGTAATTTTAATTTCGGCATCAGGTAAAACAATGTTAGTGCTAAATGTTTCATTAATCCAATCAATAAACAATGGAATATCGCTTAAAGCAATTTTTGTTTGCAATCCATGTCCATCAATATAAATTGTTTGGTTTTGAATTGTGATTGATGCAGTAATTCCATTAAATTCAACTAAAGCTTCAATAAACAAGCTGTTTTGGAATGCAACTTTCAAGTTTTTAATGTTAACCACTTGATTGCTGTTAAATAAATTAAAACTAATTGTTCCTTGTGCTTGAATATGTTGACTATCAATAATGTTTTTAACTGGAGTAATAATATCAAATAAACTATTAATATCGGTTGTGTAGTTTTGAGGGTTATAATCTATTTGATTTGATGTTGTGTTAATAGTTGTGTCAATATTTAATCCAAATGCATTAACGCAAATCTTATTTAGTGTGTTTTGTTCAGTTAAGTTAAGTGTTAAGTTAATTGGATTGCTTCCATAATAAACTCTAATTAATAGGTTATTATTTTGTTTTGCAATTTTATTAATGTAAATTGAATCTACAAGGCTTTGATTGCTGTTTAATGTGCTGTTTAACATTTCGGCTAGGTCAATGTTAAAGTTTGTTTTTAATTGATTTAAAAGCTCATCAAGGTTTGAAGTGTTAAGTTTTAACATAAATCCATCAACATTAATATATGCAGTATTGTTGTGGTAAATTATTTCAACTTGCTTGTTTAAAATGTTTAGATTTAGTTTTGCTTGTAAACCATTATCAAATTTAACTTGTGCTAAGTAATCAATATTTAATTCGTCATAGTTAAATGTGCCTGCAAGTTGTAAATTTTGTGTTTTGATTGTTTGTATTAAATCTGTTGCAAAATCAATAATATAATCAACATTTTCGTAAGCTTGTGTTTTGATTGTTGGCATTTTTACGTTTGAGTTATATGCATTAAAATCTAGCTTGATAGTAATGTTGTTATAAATTAATGTTAACTTTTGCAAATAAGAATTAAAGTTTAATGCAACATTTGCGTTAAACGCATCGATAGCAAAAGAGTTTTCGCTAGCATGTGTAATTAAAATGTTTCCTAAGTAAATATCGCTTAAAGAAATGTTATTAACACTGTTTAGCATATCGGTTGTGTTGATATTTAAATTTAAGTTGTTATTAACAAAATTAATTAATTTGTCAAACTCGTTAAACCCAACCTTAATATTTAATGCATCAATACTTAAATAAATTGTTTCATTTAAAAGGTTAAATCTAACATCGCAACCCATAATTGTTGTTTGAGCCCAAACTTGAAGAGTTGGTTTTGTTTGAATCTTTAAATTAACATTTAAATTAATATCATCAATTCTAACGTTTAGGTTGCCGCTAATAGCATTTGCGTTAACGGTGTTTATAATTGATTTTATTAGTGGTAGTGCATTAATTAAGTCAAAATAGTAATCATCTAAAACAATAGGTTGTTTTTGATCTAATACGCAAATTGATGCATTAATGTTGTTTGCACTAATA
>CALDPW010000006.1 GCA_937911885.1 uncultured Clostridia bacterium
CCACCACAGCAAGGACATGTTGTGTTAACCCAGCTATCAATACGGCTTAATGGGCTTTCGCCATCATCGGTTGGAGCATAGTGGTCAACCTCAGGAAGTGTTACTGGAAGTTGATTTTCTGGAACAGGAACCCAACCACATTTTTCGCAGTTAATCAAAGGTACTGGTTCACCCCAATAACGTTGGCGGCTAAATACCCAGTCACGCATTTTGTAGTTAACTTCGTGTTTTCCTAAATTGTTTTCTTCTAGATATTTTGTTAAAGCTTCTTTTGCTTCTTCAACTGTTAGGCCAGTGAATTTATCTGAGTTAATAAGTTTTGCACCTGTTCCCAAATAATCAGCTTTTTCAAAAGCTTTATTAGCAACATCTCCACCTGAAATAACTTCAATCATTGGCAAATCAAATTTTTTAGCAAAATCAAAATCTCTACCATCGTGTGTAGGAACAGCCATAACAGCACCACTGCCATAGTTTGCTAATACATAGTCGCCAATAAACACAGGAACTTGTTTGCCGTTTACTGGATTAATAGCATAAATACCATCAAGCAAGCATCCGGTTTTTTCTTTAATTAATTCGGTGCGTTCAAATTCGGTTTTATGTTTTGAAGTTTCAATATATTTTTCAACTTCATCCCAATTTTTAATTTGTGGTTTTAATTTTTGAACTAATTCGTGTTCAGGAGCAAACACAAAATATGTTATACCAAACACGGTTTCAATACATGTTGTAAATACTTCAAACTTATCACCAGTGTTAAGTGTGCAATAAAGTGTTGTGCCTTCGCTTCTGCCAATCCATTTGCGTTGCATTGCTTTAATGCTATCCCAATATTCGGTTTCATCTAAACCATCAAGCAATTTTTGAGAATATTCCGACATTTTTAGCATCCATTGGCTTTTTGGACGTTGTTCAGTTGTGGCACCACAACGTTCGCAAACACCACCTTCGCTTTCTTCGTTACTCAATCCAATTTTACAATTTGGGCACCAGTTAATATTTGCTGTTGCTTTGTATGCTAGGCCATGTTTATAAAATTGTAGGAACAACCATTGTGTCCATTTGTAGTAATCTTCGTGGCTAGTTGCAATTTCTCTATCCCAGTCAAACGAAATACCAAGAGATTTAATTTGTTTTTTAAAGTATGCAATGTTATCGGCAGTAATACCTTTTGGAGGCAATCCTGTTTTAATTGCATAGTTTTCTGTTGGCAATCCAAAACTATCCCAACCAATAGGGAATAGCACGTTGTAACCTTGTGCTCTGCGCTTTCTTGCAATAATATCCATAGCAATTTGGTTTGGTGTGTGTCCACAGTGAAGACCACTTCCAGATGGATAAGGGAATTCAAGCAAAATATAATATTTTGGGCGAGTTGTATCACCAGTTACGGCATGATATCTACCTTCTTCCTCCCAAATTTTTTGCCATTTTTGTTCAATTTTTTTAAAATCCATAATTTTTCTCCAATAATATATAAGTAAAATTACACTATAAGTGTAGTGTAGTATAAAAACACTAAAAAATCAAATAAAAGCCCAATAATTTGGACTAATATAATAAAAAAAGATTGCAAAACGCAATCCTTATTTTTTTGTTGTTTTTGGTGCAGCTGTTGAAACTTTGATTAATGATAATTTATAATCATCAGATTCAATCATAGCGTCGGCCATAAGTTTTGGTATGTAGCAAGGCATTTTATCTAATACTTGCTCGCGAGTGTCGCCCAGCACTTTTCCGTAAGCGAATGGCGATAAATTATTCAAAACTGCAACTTTTGCAAATTTATCATAATTATCAGAAAAGTTTGCTATAGGGTTTTCGTATAAGGGTGCACCTGGAACTTCTGGCTTAATAACCATGGTGTAAAATGACCTAGTCATATCAAATGACAATCTAATAAAATCAGATTCGGAACCTTTTGAACTATCATAGTGCCCACGTGCAATATGTTCTAACGCTTCGGCAATTAAAATATCTTCAAGAATTTTTGGGTTCATTTTATCAAAACAATCGGGATCGGTTTTCATAATCTTAATAACATATGCTTGTGCGAGTGGCAGGAGTTTTTCGTAGTGTTCATTTTGTTTATCAACCATAATTAACCACCTTTATAAATTATACCCAATTATAATACTTTTTTTAAGATTAGTCAACATTTAATAATTTTGCAAATATACAACAAAAATTATTTGTCTAATTTTATTTTTTTAATTGCTTGATAAACTTAAGTGTAAATGATATTCTATAAGAGTAAATTAATATAAAAAAAGCACGAAATATGTGTTTATTGGAGAAAAATTATGTTTGGAAGAAGACCTGACGGTGTTAGAATTAAAGCTATTGATGTTATTGAGCAAATCGCTCCACATTTTATGCCAATGAGAATAGATGCAATTAATTATATGACTCATCAAGTTCGTTGCGAAGATATGGATGCTTGGATTAAAGAAAAAAGCGAAAAAGAAGGAATTAGATTTAACTATATGCACATAACAATTGCGGCAATTGTTAGATTGCTTGCAGAACGTCCTGCGTTAAATCGTTTTATTATGCGTGGAGCAATTTATCAACGTAAACGCATTACAATTTCGTTAACAATCAAAAAAGAACTTAGAGATGATGGCGAAAGTGCAACATTAAAAATTCCATTTACTGGTAGAGAAACAATTTACGAAGTTAAAGAAAAAGTTGATAAAGCTATTAAAGATAGTTGTCAAACTGCTAATGGCACACAAGAATTTGCTGGCAAAATTAGTGGTATACCAAACTTTTTATGCCGTTGGGCTGTTAACACTCTTAACTTTTTAGATAGAAGAAATATGTTACCAGGATCTTTGTTGGATAACGCTAGTCCTTTTCACACAAGTTGTTATGTTACATATTTAAAAAGTGTTAAAACCGATGCAATTTATCATCATATTTACAACTTTGGAACAACTGGTATTTTTGTTGCTATTGGTAAAGAAAAATATGCTCCAGTTGTTGAACAAGAAGAACTTAAAGTTGGCAAGGTTATGAACCTTGGTTTTACTATGGATGAAAGATTTGCAGATGGATTTTATTTTGCAAAAAGTTTAAGAGTTATGGATGCAATGTATCATAGCTTGCAAGACTTAGAAAAACCATATGAAATCACTGATAAAGTGGTTATTGCACAAGAACAAAAAGACTTAAAAAAAGCAGCAAAAAAACAAGCAAAGCTAGATAAAAAAGCAAAAAAAGCTGAAAAGAAAGCTGCAAAAAAGAATAAATAAAAAACAATACCTAGCCCCAGTGGCTGGGTATTTTTAATTTTTGAATATTTACTTTAATAAATTTGTGTTGTATAATAAAAACATGAAAGACGAAAAATATTTAAAAATTTACAACGAAATATTTTATGCTCCAATTTCGCATATTGAGTTTTTAATAAAAAACAATGTGTTTAATTCAGAGTGTGTTGAATATATTTGTCAGCATTTGCTTTATGTTAAAAAAAGTTGTGAACAAACCGAGAAGGAAATGAGGTTTTTTCAGCACTACCCAAAAGCAAAAGAGTTAATTTCGCTTATTGATAAACAAAAAACACTAACAGATAAAGCCGAGATTGATAATCTTCAAACACAAATTGATGAAATTAAAAAATTGTTTGATGTTTCGGCTGAACCAGCAGTTATACAATCTACTGCCGAATTAAAATCCTTTTTAATATTATTAAAACAATTGTGGGCAGTTGATCAAATAAAATTAGCAACCGAACCTGTTACAACACAAACATCAATATCTCAAACTTTAAAACAATTAAACACACCAGGTGAATTTAGTGTTGTTCAATTAACCATATGGGCAAAACAAATTATTAATGATTATTTTTTGAGCATGGGGATGGATATAAAACCTAAGGTTTGTATTGGGGATGTTGCAAATCAAACATTATTTGATTTAAGTTCGCAGTTAGATCAGCCAATCTTGTGTTTAAGTAAAGATTTGTTCAAACCTATAAGTTCAAAAGATGAAAAACAAGAGTTTGTTTCGGCAATTATTAAAAATTGTGCAGTTTGCTATTCTCAAATGGTGTTAACCGATGTTAAACACATCAAAAAGAATCCCGAGGCTGCTTTGGTTGGCTTGGATATTGTTAATGCACAAGTATTAAAAAAAGAACAAAATCAAAAACTTGCATCTAGTTTTGCTGGTAGCGAAGTTGATAGAGTTGTTTATAGGTCTAAAAACAAATTTGTTATTGTTCCAATTCAACAATCAGAGCAAATGCAGTTTGTTAATTATGTTAATAACTTAATTGTTGCAAAAACAAATAAAAAAAGTATGGGGTAATCCCATACTTTTTTTTATACTGTTTCAAATTTAATAATATTGGTTTTGCCAGGTTCTTTTGGTGTTCCACAAATAATAACAACAGCATCGCCAGGTTTTGCTAAATGCATATCTTTAACAAGTTTTTTTGCAATGTCGAACATTTCATCAATTGTGCTATAAATTGGTGTTATAACAGGTTCAACACCCCAACTAAGTTCTAATTGACTATAAACTGATCTGTCTGGAGTTGCTCCCACAATTAGTGCGTGTGGTCTAAAACGGCTAACCATTCTTGCGCTTTCGCCAGAGTTTGTAAATACAACAATTGCTTTTGACTTTTGCAAAAAGCTTGCATTAACAGCGCTGTGCGAAATTACGTCGGTAACGTTTTCAAGAGTGTGTTCGTGTGCAGCAAATCTCTTTTTGTAATCAATATGACGTTCGGTTTCTTCTGCAATTTTAGCCATTTGTTTAACAGCTTCAACAGGATATTTTCCAGCAGCTGTTTCGCCAGATAGCATTACAACGCTTGTTCCATCATAAACAGCGTTGGCAACATCGCTTGCTTCGGCCCTGGTTGGGCGATTGTTATATATCATGCTTTCAAGCATTTCGGTTGCAGTAATAACAACTTTTCCTTTCGACTTTGTTTTTTTGATGATTATTTTTTGAAGTTCTGGTAGTTTCGAAATTGCAAATTCAACACCTAAGTCGCCACGAGCAACCATAATTCCATCAGAATATTCAATAATTTCATCTAAATTTTTAACTCCAAAAGCACTTTCGATTTTGGAAATGATTTGTTGATTGCCTTTATATTTTTTAATTAATGATCTTAATGCTAAAACATCTTCTTTGCAGTTAACAAAACTTGCTGCAATATATTCGGCACCGTTTTTAATACTCCATGTAATATCAGCAATGTCTTTTTCGTTTAAATAAGTGGTGTTTAATTTAATTCCAGGTATTGCCAAACTTTTTCGGTTTGAAATAACGCCAGGGTTTAAAACTTTGCAAATAAGGTTGTTGTTTTTAACTTCAACAACTTTAAAACCAATTAAGCCATTGTTTGCCAAAATTTTTTGTCCTGGTTTTATGTCTGCAATAATTTCGGGTGTGTTTAGGCTAACAATTTCGTTTGTTCCTTCAACATTATCACCAGTAAACACAAAAGTTTGACCTCTTTTTAATTTTTCTTCACCATTTTTAAATGTTTTTACTCTAATTTCTGGACCACGAGTATCAACCATAATTGCTACAGGTTGCCCAAGTTCGTCTCTAACTTGTTTAATTAGGTCTATGTTTTGTTGATGTTGTTCAATATCTCCATGACTAAAATTAAGTCTTATAACATTTGCTCCATTTTGAATTAAAGACTTTAGTGCCTTATAGTTATTGGTTGCAGGTCCTAAAGTTGCTACAATTTTTGTTTTTCTCACAATTTCACTCCATATAATATATTTATATTTT
>CALDPW010000007.1 GCA_937911885.1 uncultured Clostridia bacterium
CCGTACGATTCGATATACCCATTGTCTGCATAGGTAACATAACCGTCGGAGGTACGGGAAAAACGCCTATGGCCGAGATGGTTCTGGGTCATTTGAGTCAGACACACAAGGTGGCTCTCATCTCGCGCGGATATGGTCGCAAGACCAAAGGATATATCGAGGTACAACCCGATATGCACTATATCGAGGTGGGCGATGAGCCGAAGATGATCAAACTGAAATTCCCCGATGTGCCGATTGTTGTTTGCGAGGATCGTGTGGCCGGTATTAAGCGTCTGCGCGAGGAGCATCCCGAGGTTGAGGTGGTGGTTATGGACGATGGTTTCCAACATCGCTATGTCGAGGCGCAGATTAATATCATTATGGTCGATTATACGCGACCGGTTTATGAAGATAAATTCCTGCCTGAAGGACAGTTGCGAGATCTTCCTTCGCAGCTCTATCGCGCTCAATATTTCATAGTAACCAAGTGTAACGATGATCTTACGCCAATCGAGCGTCGCCTGCTCAAAAAGGACTTCTTGAAATATCCCTACCAGAGCCTCTATATGACAGGTATTGAGAGTGGTGCGCCAGTACCTCTATTCCCGGCAGATGCTCCTGCTTCGGTCGAATATGGTGCGGATGTTGTGGCTATGGCAGGCGTGGGTAATCCCAATCCTTTCCTGACAGGTCTGCGTAAGCATTACAACGTAATCGAGGAGTTGGTCTATGATGATCATCATGTCTATCGTCGTAGCGATCTGCAAACGATGCTCGATGCAGCGGGCGAGAGAGGCGTAATCGTTACCACCGAGAAGGATGCAGTGAAGTTGGTCAATCCAGATAAGATCCCTGCACAGTTACGAGCAAAATTATACTATATTCCTATAAGTATCACATTCATAGGTAGTTCGCCTGCGGACTTCCTCTTAAACCTTGAGAAAGATGTTAGAACAAATTAAAGCTAATGCCGAATTCATTCGCTCGCAGATCGATGAGTTCGTTCCCGAAGTGGGTATTATTCTTGGTACAGGTCTGGGCGGTCTGGCCGATAGTATTGATGTTAAGTATTCGATCGAATATTCGACTATTCCGAACTTCCCCGTTTCGACTGTTGAGGGCCATAAGGGTCGTCTGATCTTTGGTTTGCTGGGTGGCAAGAACGTAGTTGCGATGCAGGGTCGCTTCCATTACTACGAGGGCTATACAATGCAGCAGGTTACATTCCCGGTTCGCGTGATGAAGTTGCTCGGTATCAAGACTCTGTTTGTGTCGAATGCCAGCGGTGGCGTTAATACATCGTTCCGCACGGGCGATCTGATGATCATTACCGACCATATCAACCTGATGCCCAACCCGCTGATTGGTAAGAATATGGCTGAACTTGGTCCCCGTTTCCCCGATATGCACAATTGCTACGATAAGGACCTGATTGCAAAGGCAACCAATATTGCAGCCGAGCACAATATCAAGCTGCAGTATGGTGTCTATGTGGGAGGTACAGGCCCGACTTTCGAGACACAGGCGGAGTATCGCTATTTCAAGGCGATTGGTGGCGATACGGCTGGTATGTCAACCGTTCCCGAAGTGATTGTTGCACGTCATATGTCGATCCCTGTTTTCGGCGTATCGGTAATCACTAACTGCGGTCTGTCGGATGAGTTGGGCGACCACGAGGACGTGCAGCGTCAGGGCGCAAAGGCGGCCGAGAAGATGACAACACTCTTTATCGAGATGGTTCGTCAGTTGTAAGAGGCAAGACCAATTGTAAAACGCAAGTTTATTAAATTGTAAGTATATGATTAACAAAGTAATATTAGTTGGAAATGAAGATGAAGTAAGACAAATAGCAAAAGAAGTTCAACCAAAAATTATTGTTGCTGGTGCTAGTGCATATCCACGCAAAATAGATTTTAAAAAGTTCCGTGAAATCGCCGACGAAGTTGGAGCATACTTAATGGTTGATATTGCACACATTGCAGGTTTGATTGCTGCTGGCTTACACGAAAGCCCAGTAGAATATGCCGACTTTGTTACTTCAACAACACACAAAACAATGCGTGGTCCTCGTGGTGGATTTATATTGTGCAAAGAACAATACAAAGAAAAAATTGATAAAGCAATATTTCCAGGAACACAAGGTGGCCCACTTGAACATATTATTGCAGGAAAAGCTGTTGCTTTTAAAGAAGCTCTTAGCCCTGCGTTTAAAAAATATCAAGCACAAGTTGTTAAAAATGCTCAAACACTTGCAAACGAATTAATGGCAAATGGTATTAAACTTGTTTCGGGTGGAACAGATAACCATTTAATGTTAATTGATTTGTCTGATAGAGATATTACCGGATTAGAATTAGAACAATTACTTGGAAAAGCCCACATAACTGTTAATAAAAACACCGTTCCAAACGAAAAACGTAGCCCATTTATTACTAGTGGCGTTAGAATTGGAACTCCTGCAATTACAACTCGTGGTATGAAAGAAAAAGAAATGAAAATAATTGCAAAATTAATTGCTGATATTGTTAACAACAAACAAAAAGCTGTTGCAAGAGTAAAAGAACAAGTTATTAAGCTTTGCTCAAAATTTGATACTTTTAAAATGTAGAATTTATTCTACATTTTTTTTATTTTTTCCTTAACCATAAACACAAAACAAAAGTTTATAAATATAAAAAAACAAAATTTCGCAACGGACACATTCAAAATTGCAAATTCTTTTTTATTAAAGTAACATATTACACACACATTTTGCATATTTTTTGTATAAACACATTCAAAAAATATACATTTTTTTGAATATTTATAAAAAATATTCAAAATTCGTTTTGAAATTACAAATTTATAGTGCTATTATAAAATTAATAGCAGGGTTTTTATGTTTTTTTAGGGAGGAAATGTGCATGGAAAAAGTCACTTATGTTACAGCGCGCGAATCAGTAACAAAATTTATTAACAACGAGTTTGACGAGTTCCCTAAAAAGCTAAACTCACAATTTTTAAACTTCTTTTCGGAATTAACAACCTATGAGGAAGAAGGCCAAAAATTAAGACCAAACATTTTGTTTACTAATGCAATTGATTACATTTGCAAAACAATTCCGGAAGCATACAAAATTGAAATGTTCACCGACGAAAGCGATGTTATGTTTAACTACCGAATCAAAAAACTAGCACCGTTTACAAAACATGATTGGATTATTTATGTAAACATTAAAGAAACAAGCATAACCTATGGTATTTGCCGTGTTTTAAATAGCATTAAAGAACAAAGCTTAAAAAAATTAATTTTCTCCAATTCAATCCTAAAAGAACGTCACGACAAAGTATCCTGCGTTTACGTTGAACCAATTTCAAACTACACCATTCACCTATATTCCCTAATGGGCGAACAATTAAGTGTTAACAACACATTGGACGAAACAAAAATTTCCGATTGGCAAACCGAAATTACCGAGTTTGTTAATGATAGTTTTTCAAAACTTAGAACAACTCCTAAAAAACTAACTGAAATTAAAACCCTATACGAAAACATATTTGATTCGGTGTTTAAAAACATTCATGGTGCGCTTTGCGTGGTTGTTGATAAGGACTATGTAGATAACGGATTTTTTAGCGATGGCGTGTGGCTTAAAGAGCCAATTAGCTTTTCAAAATTATTCCTTCGCACAAAAACCTATAACGAAAGCAAACTAACTGCATTTTGTGAATTGTTTATGGATATGCTAGATTATGATGGAATTACCATTGTTGATAACACTGGCAGAATTAGAGCATACAACGTTTTTGTTGAAAGCAATAACAAAGCCCTAAACATTTCGGGTGGTGCCAGAAAACGTGCAGCATACACCATTATTAACTCTCGTCGTAAACGTATTGTTGGAATTTACTTCCAATCACACGAAGGTGAAATGTTCTACAAGCGTGTAAAAAAATAAACAACTTAACATCAAACAAAAAAAATATAAGTCAAATCGACTTATATTTTTTGTTTTTAAAATAAGAATAAAAATGTTGCCATTAATATTTGACCAGCATAATATAATGCATGATTTGTAATAACCAAAAATTTATCATCTTGTTTATCTTTGCCAAAATAATTCATTGAAAGCACCAAATCGCTAATAAATATTAACAATATTCCACCAGCATAAATAATAAACTCTTGGGCTAATATTGACATATAAACACTAAATCCACACATAAACAACAAAACAAATGTATATGCTAAGGTTTGCACCAAAAACTTACCAAAATTTAGTTTTAAAACTCTTGTGCTAACAAAATAAATAACTGGTGTTAATACAACTGCAACAATAACTCCAACTAATAATGGCCACATTAAATTAAATACTTTTGCACTAAAGAAAATTGCACCAAGCAAATAAAAAATATGTCCAATACCAAAACTTGCCATGCCAGCATTTAAATATATTTTATCGTGTTCGGGATAAATAACTTTAAGATCTAAAACAATATCACCAATTAAACCACACAATAATCCCATTAAAATAAAGCAAACGGCAATTGGTTTAAAATAAGTAACATTAACTAAACTAAACACACCATATGCTACAAACAGCATGCTGGCAACTGTTTTTGCAAGCAATGCAATTACTCCACTTTTTGTAATCCTTAAACAAATAAATGTAATAACACTAATTAAAACTAGCACACAAAGCGAAATTTGCAACGCCATAAAAAACAATCCTCCAAGTATTTTTTTTATTATAATATCACACTTAAAAAAGTTTAACTAACAAATTTGTTAAGGTTGTTAAATGCTATAACAAATTATTGATTAATTTTACTTTTTAATAAAAAAATATAGTTATATAATATAGTTATGATAAATATTATTTTAAAGCTTTTTATTAGGGCATTAAAAGTTGCAAACTTACTTGATGATAATGTTAATGCAGCTATTGCCGAACTGCCAAATAATTATGTGGTTAAAATTGTTGTTTTGCCAAACAACAATTATGTTTATTGCAAAATTAGCGAAGGCACTATTTATAGGATAACCGATGATAAATTATTAACACCCGACTTAATAATTGAGTTTAAAGATAAAAAAAGTGCACTTCAAACATTTTTAGGCAAAATGAGTGTTTCGCAAGCCTTTTGCGAGCATCGCATTAAGGTTTATGGAAATATTAATCATGCAGTAATAATTACCAGAGCAATTAATATTGTTGAAACTTACCTTTATCCGCAGTTTATTACAAAAAAATTATTTACACCATTACCAAAACTTCAACATAACAAATTAAAATTCTATTTTAAGTTGTTGTTTTAGGAGATATTATGAATTATTTTGAATTTAACAATTTAGTAAAAATTTGTAGTGGTAATAATGCCCTAACAAACATTAAACACGAATTAGATTATTTTGGAGCCACCAATCCTTTAATATTAAGTGACGAGGGATTAAAAGCCGTTGGAACACTAAAAACCGTTACCAAAATTTTAAGCAAACAAAACCTTAACACCAAAAACATTTTTACAAACATTCCTACCGATTCGGGCACAGATACAATTAACAACATTGCAAAGTTTTACTTAAACAATAATTGCGATAGCATTATTGCCTTGGGTGGTGGTTCTGTTATTGATACAGCAAAGGGTGTTAGATTAATGCTAAGCCAAAACGTTGATAACATTTTATCGCTTAATGGAAACGAAATTATTTCACGAGGAAAACATATTCCGTTTATTGTTGTTCCAACAACTTGTGGAACAGGTAGCGAATGCACATATGTTGCAGTTATTAAGGATAGTAAATCTCACATCAAACTTGAATTTATTAGTCAAGCAATGCTACCAGACGTTGCTGTATTAGATTCAACAGTAATTGAAACTTTGCCTAAAAAACTAATAGCAACAACCAGCATAGATGCTTTAACACATGCTATTGAAGCATACTCGTGCGCACAAAAAAATATTATATCAAGCAGCTTTGCGTCAGCATCTATATCACTTATTGTCAAAAACCTACTACTTTCGTTAAACAACCCAGCAAAAGCTGAATATAAACTTAATTTGCTTAATGCCTCCACATTGGCTGGTTTGGCGTTTTCAAATTCAATGGTTGGCATTGTTCATGCAATTGGTCATGCACTTGGATCGGTTGGAGTTCCACACGGAACAGCAATGGCAGTTTTGCTATCCAAATGTTTAAAATTTAATTTGGATGTTTGCGAAAGCGATTATGCCGAATTGTTAAATCATTTTATGGGCGCCGAATATTTTGCTAACACCCCAAGCGAAAACAGAGCAAAAAGCTTTGTTGAAAACGTTAACACTTTTGTTAATAATGTTAGTAGCGTTGCTGGTTTTAGCTTGCATCTGGCAGACTATGGTGTTACTGAAAATCAATTAGAAAGTATTGCAGCAATCGCTTTAAATGATGGGGCAGCAATAATAAATCCAAAACTGTTCAATAAAAACGATGTTATTAACATTTTGAAACAATGCATGTAAATAACACAAAAGATATAATAAAAAAGAACTCAACAATTGAGTTCTTTTTTGTTTAAGTTTATTAATCTAATATTTGTTTTAAAAGCTCATTAACCTTTTGTGGATTAGCTTTTCCGGCACTAACCTTCATAACTTGTCCAACTAAAAATCCAATTGCCTTAACGTTTCCGGACTTATAATCTTCAACCGATTTTGGATTGTTGTTAACAACTTGTTCAACAATTTTTTGCAACTCGCCCGAATCACTAATTTGTTTTAATCCAAGTTTTTCAACTATTTGGCTTGCTGTGTTATCAGTTCCCCAAAGTTGTTCAAACACTTGTTTTCCGGCTGTTGCACTAATTTCGTTACTTGCAACCAATTGTAATAGTTCTGCAAAGTTATTTGCGCTAATTAAAATATTGTTATCAACTGTTTTTCTTAAAACTTCGTTAATAATCCAGTTTGCAACCAATTTTGCATTGTTAACCTTAGAATAAACTTCGTCAAAGTAATCACTAATGGTTTTAATTGCAACAAGTAAACCTGCATCGTAATCGCTAAGTCCCAAATTAATATAGTTTTCCTTTCTAACACTTGGCAACACTGGCAAACTGTTTTTAATATCTAATACTTGTTGTGGTGTAATATTAACAGCAATCAAATCTGGATCTGGGAAGTATCTATAATCTTGACTATCCTCTTTTGTTCTCATGCTCTTTGTTTCGCCAATGCTATCGTCCCAACGAAGAGTTTGTTGAATAATGCGATGTCCATCCTCAATCTCTTCAATTTGACGTTTTTGTTCGTAACAAATTGCACGGTGAACAGCTTTAAAACTGTTAAGGTTTTTCATTTCTGTTCTGGTTCCTAGTTTGTCGCTACCCTTTGGCTTAACCGATAAGTTAACATCGCAACGCAAACTACCTTCTTCCATTTTAACATCCGAAATTCCAGTATAGGCAATTGTGTTTTTTAATGTTTCCAAAAATGCAACAGCTTCGTCAGCAGATGAAATATCTGGTTCGGTAACAATTTCGATTAGTGGAACACCACCACGGTTGTAATCTATAATTGAACCACCCACACCATCGTGCACAAGTTTTCCAGCATCTTCTTCAAGGTGAATACGATTTAATCTAACAACCTTTTTGTTGCCGTTAACATTAAATTCAACTTTACCATTAATACATAAAGGATATTCTAATTGACTAATTTGATATGCTTTACTTAAATCAGGATAAAAATAGTTTTTGCGTTCAAACACACTATAATTATTTATTTCGCAATTAAATGCCAATCCTGCCATAACAGCATATTCTACAGCTTTTTTGTTTAATACGGGCAATGCGCCCGGAAATCCTAAACAAACTGGACAACAGTTGCTGTTTGGATTGTCTCCAAAGCTGTTTTTGCATGAACAAAAACATTTTGTGTTGGTTTTTAATTCGCAGTGAACTTCTAACCCAATAACAACATCGTATTCCATTATTTAGCCTCCCTTGAATCAAACACATCAGCAACGTTAAATAATGTTTGTTCACTAAATTTATTTCCAATAAGTTGCATACCAATTGGAAGGCCATTGCTACTCATTCCACAAGGGACCGAAATAGCTGGCAAACCTGCAATGTTTACAGGAACAGTGTAAACGTCCGATAAATACATCGATAATGTATCACCAATTTTTTCGCCAACCTTAAAAGCAGGTGTTGGACTTGTTGGTGTTAACAACACATCACATTTATTAAACACATTGTTAAATTCGGATACAATAAGTTTTTGAACAGCTTTTGCTTTTTTGTAATAAGCATCGTAATAACCCGAACTTAAAACATAGTTGCCAAGCATAATACGACGTTTAACTTCTTTGCCAAAACCGTTTGTTCTGTTTTTTAAATAAAGCTCGTTAATGTTATTAAATCCATCACCCGAAACACCATACTTAACACCATCAAAACGTGCCAAGTTGCTTGCAGCTTCGGCTGAGCTTAAAATATAGTAGCAAGATAGCGCATTGTTTATGTTAGGCATGCTAACTTCAACAATTTGAGCCCCTTGTTTTTTATAAAATTCGGCAGCATCTAATATTTTTTGTTTAACCTCGGCATCCAATCCTTCGCCAAAGAACTCGGAAATAATACCAATTCTAACGCCTTTAACATCGCCTTTAAACGATTGCAAATAATCAACTTTTGGTTGGTTTTTGTTGCTTGTTTCTTCTTTTTCGTCATAGCCACAAATAGCATTTAACATTGCGGCACTATCTTTAACTGTTTTTGTTAAAGGACCAGCTTGATCAAGTGATGAAGCAAAAGCAACAATTCCATATCTCGAAACCAAACCATATGTTGGCTTTAATCCAACACAGCCACAAAGGCTAGCTGGTTGACGAACAGAACCACCTGTATCGGTTCCAATTGATGCATAGCACAAATTTGCAGAAACAGCACATGCAGATCCACCGCTGCTACCACCCGAAACATATTCGGGATTATGTGGGTTTAGTGCAGGACCAAATGCAGAGTTTTCGGTTGAAGAACCCATTGCAAATTCGTCCAAGTTGTTTTTGCCAACAATAACAACATATTGACTTTTTAATTTTTCAATAATTGTTGCATCATATGGAGCAACAAAATTTTCTAAAAATTTGCTACTACATGTTGTTTTTAAGTCTTTAATATTAATGTTATCCTTAATGGTGATTGGAACCCCAGCAAGCAAAGGTAAATCCTTACCTTCGGCACGCATAGCATCAACAAGTTTTGCTTGGTTTAATGCATATTCTTTTGTTACTGAGTTAAGAGCATTAAGGTGTTTGTTGTTTTCAATGTTAGCCAAGCATTGTTCTGTTAATTCAACACTTGTAACCTTTTGTTGTTTAAGCAGCTCAGCCACTTCTAATAAACTAAGTTTTGTGTAATCCATATTAACTCCTATTCAATAACAGCAGGAACATTAAATCCACCTGCTCGTTTTTTTGGTGCGTTTTTAATAGCTTCTTCTTGTGATAGTGAATTATTAGGATTATCTTCACGTAAATTATTTAAATTAATTGCCTCATTCTCTAAATTTACCGAGCTTGTATCAATTTTTGAAAGTGTGTTAACATATTCAACAATTTGACCTAGTTCTTCTTTGAAATTTTCTATTTCATTTTCCGAAAACTCCAACTTTGAAAGTTTTGCAATATGCTTAATATCTTCTGTGGTTATCATAATACCTCCTACAATTAATTTAAAATACCACGCAAATTATACCACATAAATACAATTTAGTAAAACATATAGTTTTAACAAAAAAATTAAAAAGCACATAAAATGGCTAATTTTTGGTAGTGATAGTATATTAAATTGTGGCTAATTAGTCAACAGCACAATAAAAAAATTCGGTTTTAAAAACCGAATTAAAAGCATAACATAACTCCCATTATTGCATAGCCTAGTGCAATTGATAACAACAACAATCCACCAACAATTAATAAATTATGTTTAATATTTTTATTTTGTTTAAATAATACTGCAATAGCAATTCCTGCATTAACACTAAGACCTGCAACAGCAGCACCAAAACTTATACCTTCCAATAAAAACAATTGTGTAATAAGAACACTGCTAGCACAATTAGGAATTAACCCAACAACGCCAACAACCAATGGTTGCAACCAAGTAAATGTTTGCATAAAGCTTATAACATTGTTTTCACCAACAAAAAATATAATCATTCCTAGTGCCAAATTTATTGCAAAAATATATGCAAATATTTTTAGGCTATGAATTAATGGATGAATAAAAAACTTTTTAAGTGTGTTACGATTTCCTTCAATTTCGTGACCACAGCAACCATCAATGTTTGTGTGTAAATCTGCAACTTGCTCATCGTTTGTTGTGGCTTGTTCTTCATTATCATCATGCAAGTGATTGTGCTCTTGTGCTGGTTTTAATGTTGTTAACGGATTGTTTGCATAATGTTTACGCAACACAAAATCAATTCCATACCCAACAATAATTGCAAACAAAAACTTTACTGCTAAAATTGGAAAAATTAAATAAGCTTTTGTTGGATTTGATAAAATAATTGGAATTGCTTCATCGCTTGTTGCAATAAAAATTGCCAACATTGTTCCAACTTTAATATATTTTCGTGAGTATAAATCACTAGCCACAACCGAAAATCCACATTGTGGAATTAATCCCAAACTTGCACCAATTAATGTTGCACATTTGCCTTGTGTATATTTTAAAAACTTTGTGCTAGTGCTAACCTTTTCCTCCATTAATTCTATTGCAATATATAGCAAAATTAAAAATGGAAGCACTTTAAGCGAATCAATAAATGAATCTAATAAAACTTCCCACATAATATTATTCCTTTACTCTTCTATTAGCCAAACTAAACCTGCAACCACAATAATCTTGTCTATAAAGATTTAGTTGCTTACTTTGATTAATGCTAAACAAATAACCGTTTTGCTTTTTAAAATCAGCCGGCAAATACTTCACACCAAACTCAGATTCAAGTTCAAATCCAATTTGATTTAACCAATCAGCATGTTTATATGGGCTAACACTAAGTGTTGTTCCAAAATAATCAAATCCAAGTTGTTTTGCCATTTGGCAAGTATCACCTAAACGTTGTTTATAACACTGATAACAACGCTTTCAAGCTCCAAACCTTTTGCTATTTTTAAAAAACTATCCTCGTTATGGTTTGGCACAATAACTTCAATTTTGTTTTTTAATTTTTTATTTAACTCGTTAATTAACCTAATTTGTTCGTTTTTTCGTTTTTCAAATTCTTCCACAGGAAACAAACAAGGATTATAATAATAAACAGTAATTAAAAACTGCTCACTAAGCCTATTTAGTGCTGTGGTGGAACATGGCGCACAACAACTTTGTAGCAAAAGCTTTGGTGTTTTGCCACATTGTTTTAATTCGCTTATTAAATTTGTTAATTCTTGGTCGTAATTTTTCACGCACATATTTTAGCACAAATCAATTAGTTATGCAAAATTTTATTTGTGTAATATTTTGTATCTTTTTATAAAACAAAAAATATGCCACAAGGCATATTTTAGCGTGATTTTTTTATAATAGATTTAAGTTCAACAATGTTTTGTCCTTGCCAAAACATAATAATAGATAAAACCGATAAACAAGCACTAAATCCAATTGCAATTGAAAACAATGGTGAATTTATTAGCATGGCAACACCATTAAAACTATTTGCAGCATAAACAATTATGCCCATAGCAATACACAAAAATGTTAAGCCATAAAAAACCAATCCCGAAATGTATTTTAAGTTTCCAATTTTGGTTGCATACACATCAAACATAACAGTAAAAATTAATATAATAGACCAAACATAGTAAACAACTTGCTGATAAATTGGCACACTGTTTAAAGTCATGGCAACCATAAACGCCACACTAACCAAAACAACAATAATTGCCAGCGCATAATAGCCAATATAATATAATCCCTTTTTTAACGAAACGTCCATTATTATCCCCCTTTATATGTTAATATTAGTTTTAATAATATTTGATAAATTATTCATATTAACACCTAGGTAATTTTTAACAAAAAAAACAGCTTTCCAAAATGGAAAACTGTTTTTATTTTAAAGTTTAATTCTGTTGCACAAGTTAACAATATTTGCATATAGTGGATAACTAAATTGCATTAAGCACAATATGAACAATACATTTTGCAAGCTTAATTCAACATATTCGTAGAACGACCATGGAATTAGCCACAACATTAACACGCACAAAATTATCATTCCGGCATACATAAATGATCTGTAAGTATCAAGTGGTTTGCACAACTTAAACAATACCAACAATCCAGAGAATGTTACAAGCAAGCTTGCCATTGTTTCAAATTGTCCACTTGTTCCAACAATAACATCAAATAGGTAACAAGCAATAACGTTTATTGCAAATATTATTGCACCCGGTAGCGACCTTATAATAAGGTTGGATAGGAACTTTCCTTTTATTGGTTCTTTGTTTGGCTGCAATGCCAAGAAGAACGAAGGAACACCAATTACACAGTATTCAAGTAATAAAATTTGGTTTGTGTTAAATGGATATTCAATACTAATAATCAAGCAGAAGATTGAAATCAAAATAGTAAATAGTGTTTTCATTAAGAATAACGAACTACTTTTTTGAATGTTGTTAATAACTCTTCTACCCTCGGCAACAACACTTGGCATGCTCGAAAAATTACTATCAAGCAACACTAAGTGGCTAACATTACGTGTAGCCTCGCTACCACTAGCCATTGCAATTGAGCAATCGGCTTCTTTTAAAGCTAAAATATCGTTAACACCATCGCCTGTCATGGCAACTTTGTGACCTTTATTTTTTAACGCTTTAACCAAAATACTTTTTTGTTCTGGCGAAACTCTTCCAAACACAGTGTATTTTTCAGCTGCTTCAACAACTTGTTGTTCGTTTAAGCCTTCCAAACTAATAAACTTTTCGGCATTTTCAACGCCAACACGTTTACTAACTTCACTAACAGTAATTGGATTATCACCACTAATAATTTTAACTTGAACAGCGTTATCTTTAAACCATTGAATGGTTTCTTGCGCATCTTGTCTAATATGATCTTCAATAATAATTAAAGCAAGTGGGGTGCGATTTGCTGGCAATTTGTCGCCATCAATTTTTCCATCGCATTTAACTAACAATATTACTCTAAATCCCTTTTGAGCATATTGTTTAACCAACTTATCAATTTCGGCATCTTTTTGTTTTAACACAAACTCAGGGGCTCCAAAAGCATAGGTTTCGCCATTTTTAAAGGTTACACCACTAAGCTTTCTAGCTGATGAGAATGGCAAAACAACATCCTTAGTAAATTCTTTTGAATAACCAAAGTGCATTGCAAGTGCTCTGGATGTTTGGTTGTTATCTTCCAAAGCTGTTAATAACGAACCCATAACATCGTTAATTGGATAATTAATATCTTTTAATTGAATAACTGTGTTAACCTTCATGGTTCCATCAGTTATTGTTCCTGTTTTATCTAAACACAAAACATCGGCACGAGCCAACATTTCAATAGAATACAAGTCTTGAACCAATGTGCGACGTTTTGCAAGTTTTACAACACCTGCGGCTAATGCCACACTGGTTAACAAAAACATACCGGCAGGAATCATACCAATAATACTACCTGCTGTTTTTTGAATTGTATCCGGAATTGTTCCAAGTTCTTTAAAGTTGTTAAAATACATTAAAATTGCAATAGGAATTACAACCAAGCAAATGCAACGAACAATAATGTTCATACTTCTAAGCAGTTCGCTTTTTGGTTTTTTGTATTCTTTTGCTTTTGCAGCAAGTTTTGATGTGTAGTTAAATTCGCCAACACTATTAACAAGCGCTGTGCAATTACCCGAAGCAACAAAACTTCCTGAATATAAAATATCGCCTTTGCGTTTTTTAACTGCAACACTTTCACCTGTTAACAAACTTTCGTTTGCTTCAAGTTCACCATCTATCAAAATGCAATCGGCACAAATTTGTTTGCCAGTGTTAAAGAAAATTATATCATCTAACACAACATCGCCAACAGGAATATCTTGTTTTAATCCATCACGCAACACAGTTGCTGTTGGTGCTGTTACCAGCGAAATTTTTTCAATGGTGTGTTTTGCTTTTATTTCTTGCACAATACCAATACCAATATTTGCGAGGTCGATTAAAAGGTCGTTACTTGTTAATTCGATTTCTGGAACAAGGTCTAATTGTTCGCGTTGGAAAAGTGAGTGTAAAAATTCGCTGGTTGTACTTTTGCGTTCCAACATCAGGATTGGATAGTCGAGTAACTGCTTCAATGATAATTTCTTTCCATGAAACCATACAAGAGTTCTTCATATCCCGCATAGGCACTAGGACAAGATGTGCTCAATATTACGCCATCAGAATTACACTCATGTACATGATAAGGTAAGAAACCTGAAAGTGTAAAAAATGGTGATATTGGGTTTTGAAAATGTACAGGCTCTTCCTCGCGTACAGGAGCTATTTTTC
>CALDPW010000008.1 GCA_937911885.1 uncultured Clostridia bacterium
CCTTGTTTTTCAAATTGTTCGGTAGCCACTGTTTTTCCTGAGCCACACATTCCAACAACTGCAACAATATTATTCATAACAATCTCCTGCCGTTTTTTATTAATATATTATGATTATTGTTTTTAGTCAAACATATGGTTGAGCATTGGTGGTATTTAGTAAAATCAACCAAAAAAGAATGCTAATGTTTAGCATTCTTAAATTACATTTTTCCACCACCCATAAACTTGTTGGTTGCCCACAAAACAAGTTTGGTTGGTAAAATTCTAATTCCAAAGTAAATTAATTTAAATTTTCCACCAACAATAACAAATGGTTTTGATTTTTTGCGTTTGGTTTGTTTAACAATTACTTGTGCAATTTTGCTTGGAGGCATACGCTTTCCATCATCGTGCTTATCTAAAAACTCAAAAGCACCTTTAACTTGATTGCCATAACGCTCGTTGGTTTCTTCAACCCTAACACGTTTTTTCATAAATTCGGTTTTAACTTCGCCAGGACAAATTGCACACACATCAATACCAGCTTGTTCAAGTTCCATGCGTTGGCACATTGTTAACATTAACAAAGCCGATTTGCTAAAACAATACAAACTTCTAAATGGCGAAGCAAAAACTCCCGACACGCTAGAAATGTTAACAATTTTTGATCCTTTTTGCATTAATGGCAAACTGTGTTTTGTAACCAGATATGCTCCTTTAATGTTAACATCCATAATACTATCAAACACTTGGGTAGGAATAAGCTCCAATGCTCCATTAACACCAAAACCAGCATTGTTAACCAAAATATCAATTTTTCCGTATTTTTGTTTAACATCTTCAATAAAAGCTTTTACTTCTTCCTCGTTTGCAATATCGCCAACATAGCTATATTCAACAAATTCTTCATCTATTTCACGGGCAAAGCTAACAACTGTGTAGCCCATGTTTCTAAATTCGGTAGCTGTGGCTTTTCCTATTCCACGAGATCCACCAGTAATAACAACTATTTTACTCATAAAAAATAACTATCCTATTTGTTTTTTTAAAGTTTAACACAAAAAACATTTTATTAAAAATTAAATTAAGCCTAAAAAAATATTATTTAATATTTGTAACATCTTTTTTGTTATTTACATAGTATGAAGTGTGCATCGATTATGATTGCACCCCTCCCTTTCCAGTTCCTTGAACTGTTAAAAACAAGGTTAATATTTATGTTTAACTTTGTTATAGATTATGCATATTTGTTTATAAAATTGAATAAAATTAAGAATATTCATTAAAAAACAATAAGCATTATCATAATAAAAACAGGCTTTAAACGAAATAAAGCCTGTTTTTGTGTTATTGTGTAAGTTATCCACATTTGCACATTGTAATTATTATAAATTTTTATGAATATTTATGAATTTTTGTATAAATAAGCACTTTTATGCATAAAAATTGCTAATATACACAAAAGTTATCCACTTATCCACACAAATTGAGGTAGTTATCCACAAACAATTTTCGATTTTTGTTCCATAAACACTCAAAAGTGCCCATTTTTGTTAACAACACCAAAAGTTATACACATTTTTTATTAATATTTTTAATTACGGACAAACATTAGAAGGAACAAGATCGGTTAAATTTGTGTTATGAATAACTTCCACACTACTTGGTTTTATCTTTTCCACTTTGCCATCAATAATAGTCATACCATTAGGAATATCTTCAACTCCCTCAACAATAACACCATTTTGAGGATAATAAATTTCGTGTCTAATCATTTTTTCATCAACCTTAACATTGTTTTTATAATATTCCAAATAAGCCTTGGCTTCGTAGCCACAACGTGGGTAGCTTAATCTATATTGTTCACCTTTAAACAACACTTTATCGGTATATTGTTTGTCGGTATCTAGTTTAACATCATCACCACCATGATTAATTGTTCTAACAACTTCATCACGCAACTTTAATTGCATGTCGGATGGATATGAATAAATTTTTACCGTAACACTTTCGGAATTGCAACTTGTTGAAATAAGCAACGGATGTTCGCTGTTGTTTTTAAATTTTAAATCAGCAATATGTTCCGAAACCATAGCATCGGTTGCAAGTGGAACATATTTAACCGGCAAGGTGTGTTTGTGAACTTCCACAATTTCGGCATTTGCTAATAGTAGTGCATTATACAATGTTGTGCTCGCTTGGCAAATTCCACCACCAACACCATCCACAAATTGGCCTTTATAAATTATGGTTGCAATTTTGTAGCCATTTTCAATTGTGTGTGGTCCAGTTATTTTATTAAAGCTAACTTCTTGTCCAGGCTCAACAATCATTCCATTAAATTTTTCAATAGCCAATCTAACATTTTGTTTTCTGCCACCAGTGCTATCTGCAACCTGAGTTGTAAAGGTTGCCACCTGTTGCATAACACTTTCGTTATATTG
The DNA here is from genome assembly GCA_937911885.1 of uncultured Clostridia bacterium. Taxonomy (GTDB): domain Bacteria; phylum Bacillota; class Clostridia; order Christensenellales; family UBA1242; genus UBA6345. The sequence continues at coordinate 2,426 of CALDPW010000008.1, forward strand.
TTTTGTTACCTGTGGTTCAACACTAATAGTTGAAATGTTAACATTAATCTTATTAGAAATATTAAATTGTTCATTAATATCATAATATAACTGTTCTTTGTTAACTCTTAAACCATTTTTATGATTTGACGCAATAAATTTATTATTTTGCTTATCAAATGTTATTTCGCTATTTACTGCATCATATTCAATTTCGGAAATAATTTTTTCTATCTTTTCATCCAAACCAACAAATATGTAATTAAACGCAACATTAATGCTAACACCTTGTTTTTTTAAATCAGACAACTTTTCAATTTGGTTTTGATGGCTAGAATTTATTTGATCTCGCTTTTGAGCTTCCTCAATTATTGTGTGGATTTCGCTATTAACTTTAAAATCATCTTTATCAAAAGTCCACGATTTGTTGTTATAGTTAATGGTTAACTCAAAATTGTTGCTCTTTTTGTTAAACACCTCATACATCAACTGCTCAGCTTCAACATAATTTAGCCCACCAACATTAACACCGTTAATAAATGTATCGCTATAAAGCGTGTTGCTTGGATCGGTGCTTTCCAAAATAAAAAACTGTCCCATAACAACAGCTATTAGCACTAAACTGATTGTGCTTAATCCCACCAACAGTTTTGATGTGTTATCTTTTTTTAACACCTTAGCTCGTTTGCCTTGCAATCCTGTATCCGATAGCACCTTGTTGCTTTTTAGATGCGCACCAACTACTCTATCCTTTTTTAAGGGTTTCTTTTTTGTGGTTAACACTTCTTTTTGTGGTGTTATGGTAATTGTTTTACTTCCATTTGCATCGTGTTTTATTTTTATTTTAGCATTATTACCAACACTAATATGCTCACTGGTTTTTACTAAATTATCATTTGTTTTGTTGTTTAATTTTGTATGTTTTTTACCTTTGTTTTCCATATTACATTCCTAATTATTTTTTATTAGTTTTTGAATATAGAATCTTTTTATGTAATTAGTTAACAATTTAAACTGGAAAGTTTTAACAAAAAAGTGGAGACTAAAAATCTCCACTTAAAAATTAATTGTTTGTTTTGTTATATTTAATATTTTCATTTAGGAATTTTGCTTGTTCAATCAATACTTGATTATCATTAATAATTGCACCATCAACACACATTTCAAACAAACGTTGTTTAATTGCTGAAATATATTGATTTTTAATACGCAATTCCTTAATCATTTCTTCGTTAGTAATATTTAATTCGCTAACATAAAATGGAACATTGTTTTTTCTTAATTCCATAACTTTGCTTTTTACTGCATTAACTTTATTTGGGTTTATTAAAACCATATAGTTTTTAATTTCAAAGCCCAACAATTCAAAACCAATTGCACTACGATTATTAATATAGGTTGCAGGTTTATCATATAAAACCCTTTGAGCAAATCTATAAGCATCTAACACTTCTTGCATGCTCTTGGTTGAATCTTTTAATCCTGTTCCACCCAACAAGTTGTGAACCAACGCAATTAAATTTGCATCGGTTGTTTTTGCTTTTAAGTAACTGTTTAACACTAAACACATAAATGCAATATATCTGCTATCGCCATCACTATTAACAAAAGCATTGTAAACAGGACCTTTGGTTTTACAAACAAAATTGTTAAAGCTTGAATTAAACACATATTTCCAAACTTTTAATTTGTTAAACAATGTAACAATTTGCTTGTGATTTTTTTGTTTAACATTATGTTTAAATCCAGCAACAACACATGTTTTAATTTCTTTTAAAACTCTTTCACGGCTAATATCTTTAATGTTTGAAACAACTTTTTTAGCAACCTTAAAAGTTTTTGAATCAATTTTAAAGCCATATTCGCAAGCAAAGCGAACCAATCTCAAAATTCTAAGACCATCATCGGCAAAAGTTTTTTCAGGATTTTGGCAGGTTTTTAACACGCCTTTTTTAATATCGTTAACGCCACCAAACAAATCAACAATTTGTTTGTTTGTAATATCATAATATAGTGAGTTAACAGTAAAATCTCTGCGTTTTGCATCAACTTTAATATCCTCAATAAACACAACTTGTTCTGGTGTGTGTTCGCCACCTGTTGCATATGATTCAGCTCTAAATTGTGTGTATTCATATTGTTCGTCGTTTGGAGTTGATATTAAAACTGTTCCCAATTTTTGATTTACCACTTGCGCTCTAAAACCAAGATCATGACACATTTTAACAACCCCGTCACATCCAATAGCTCCACAAATATCAATATCGGTATCGCCAATATTTAATAGGCTGTTTCTAACATATCCACCAACCACATATAGGTTGCGGCCCAATTTTTCAAATTGCTCTGCAAGCATATTTAGTTCATTACTAATTACTAATTCCATAACATTTCCTTTTAATTAAATCTTACAGCATTAATTGCCCATGCTGTTTTTGTTTCGTCTGTTACTTTTACTTTATCCGAAATTTCTACGCCAGCAATAATTAAAATTTCGTTACCCGATGCCAACACTGGCAAATAAGTTCTAAGCCTTGCTGGAATTTTTTCATCAATCAAATAATCACTCAAACTTTTTGTGCCACCACCAAATTTAGTAAATATGTCACCATCTTTTCTGTAACGCCAAATAGCATTTTTTGGTATTTTGTTATAATCAACTAAATGGCTATATTCGCCAATATCAAACTTGCGAGTTACTTGACAATCTAACACACCAAAGTTAGGAATATCAATTTTACCCTTGGTTAGTTCCCAAGTTTTTGGTTCTGGCTTAAAGTTGCGATTTGTTATTGTTATGTAGTTATATTCTTTAATAACCGAAACTTTGTTAGGCAATGTTATTTTGCTACCATTTTCGGCTTCGATTGCTAAGTTGTTAATAATCTTTAAGTGTTTGCGTTCAATATCGGAATTAACTCCAATACCCTTAAACGCTTTTCGAAGCACACGATTAGTTACTGCTACTGGATAACTAAAAAAGTTAACAGGAACCTTAACAACCCCATCTCCTTCATAAACCACACTGTTATCGTTTATGGTGGAATAAATGTAATCGTCATCTAATTTGCAAAGTTCGCCAAAATTGCAAATTGATTGATAAACATTTCCCCAACGATTGCGAAGCAGTGGCATTACCATGTTGCGAATATAGTTACGGCTAAAATCGCTGTTTTCGTTTGTTTCATCATCAACATATGGAATTTCATTTAAATTAACATATGCCATAATTTCGGTTCTATCAGTTCTAAGCAATGGTCTAATATAAACACCATCTCTCACATAATCCATTCCCGAAGCACCAGCAATACCACTTCCCCTAAATATGTTTAACAAAATAGTTTCGGCTTGGTCAACCATATGATGTCCCAAAGCAATTTTATTGCAATTCATCTCTTTTGCAACAGAGAACAACATCTTACGTCTGTTCCATGAGCACAAAAAACAGGGTGATTTTCTTTTATCTGTAGAAGGGTCAAAAGATGTAGTAACATGAACAAACTCAGCCCCACACTTCTCTGCAAACTGTTTTAGGTAATCGACATCTGCTTTATAAGGGATATTCTCCATCGACACGTGAAGCGCAACCATAGAGAAATGCGGGTAAGGACTCTGTTTTTTTCGACCCAACATTTCCAACAATGCGAGAGAATCTTTCCCTCCTGACAGACCAACTAAAATCCGGTCGCCATCAGAAAGCAAACCGTAAGTTTCGATTGTCTTTCGAAACTTACGGAACACTTTATCAAGAAATAATTGATTTTCTTTCATCAATAGGAAGCTTATTTTTTATGAACTACATCTTTATAACTTTCTT
>CALDPW010000009.1 GCA_937911885.1 uncultured Clostridia bacterium
TTCACGCAAATATATGAAATTATTGACAATTATATTAAATGTTATGTATTTCTTTTGCCGATTTGGATGAATTTTATAAAAAGAGCAAAAATATTATTGCCGAACTACGCCATAGTATTGAAATATTATCAAAAGAATATGGAATTGATTGTCGTATTCAAAGCAGAATTAAAAGTAGTTTTGGCGTATTTAAAAAAACAAGCACCAAAGGATGGAGCAATGTTTACGATATTTTAGCATTGAGAATTATTGTAAAGGAAATTAAAGATTGCTACACAATGCTTGGAGCTGTTCACAATGTGTGGAAACCTGTTGATGGCAGAATTAAAGATTACATATCAATGCCAAAGAAAAACTTGTATATGTCGCTTCACACAACAGTTATGCATCAAACCGAAAATGGACAAATCCCATTTGAAATTCAAATAAGAACCGAAGAAATGCACATTTTTTGTGAATATGGTATGGCTGCTCACTGGATGTATAAAGAACATGGCTCAAAAGCATCTAAAACCGATGGAAACTCTGCTATTTTAAACATGAAAAAGCAATTGAGTGCCCAATCGGATAAAATAATGCAAGAAACCGAAGCTGATGAATTTATGCAAATTATTAAAGCTGGTTTTTACTCAAACAAAATCTTTGTGTTCACACCAACTTTAAATGTTGTTGAGCTTCCTGAAGGCTCTATTCCACTTGACTTTGCCTATGCAATTCACACAGGGCTTGGAAACAAATGTGTTGGAGCCAAAATAAACGATAAAATGGTTCCAATAACCACAAAACTTGATACCGGAGATGTTGTTGAAATTTTAACATCATCCACAAAAGGTCCTTCTCGTGACTGGTTAAAAATATGCAAAAGCCGTGGAGCAATTGCAAAAATTAAAGCTTACTTTAAAAAAGAAAAGAAAGAAGAAAATATTAAAATTGGTAAAGATATTTTAGAAGAACAAGCAAAACGTAAAGGATATTCTTTAACCAAACTTCTTGAAGACAAAGAAACCTTAGCCGAAATTTCATTTAAACACCACTTACTTGGTCTTGAAGAAATTTATGCAGCAGTTGGTTACGGCGGAATTACCGCAGCACAAGTTTTAGGCAAATTTATTTCAAAACAACAACAACGTGATAAAAAAGAAAAGAAAATGCAATTTGCTGCAACTCACGTTCAAAAAACAAGCGATGGAATTATTATTGATGGTCACGATGACCTTCTAAAAAAGGTTGCAAAATGCTGCAACCCAATTCCTGGAGATGATATTATTGGATATGTTTCGCGTGGAAGAGGTGTTACAATTCACCGACGTGATTGCCAAACACTTGTAAATTTGGAACAAGACAGAATTGTTGAAACAAACTGGAATAGCAAAAGCCTTAGCGAATACTACAACGCAACATTCAAAGTTATTGCAAAAAACACTTCTGGCGTGTTCAACTCAATTTCCAAAATTGCTGATAACAAAATTGATATCACATTTATTAATGGCGAAGTTACAAAACTTAACGATGCTGTGTTAACAGTTGGAGTAAAAATTAAAACACGTGATGACCTTATGGATTTAATTAACAAAATAAAATCTATTCCCGAAGTTTACGATGTTTCAAGATAAAAAAAGCACCAATTTGGTGCTTTTTTATTTTTTCATTCTTAAATATTCTTGCTTATAACCAGCCAACATTGTTGATTGTGGTCCATTTTGTGTTAGGCTAACTTGTGAGTCCTGCCATCTTAACATATTTTTATGTTTAGCAATAACAGTTGGAACATCTTGTTCGTATGCCCTGTTGTTAACCACTTCGATATTAGCATTTGGTTGTAGCACAGTTTCGCTTGATAAAACACTTTTAATCTTGTTTGCTATTATACTAATATCATCCGCAGTAACGCCATAAACAATATCAATTTTATCCCCAGAATATTCATCCACGGTTGAAAAACCAATAACATAAACTTCGGTTTTGTGTGGCAATTTAGGATGACGACCATCCCCCAATCCCCTTTCGGCATAAAACTGTTTAGATTGTTTTACTTTATCGGGATAAACAGTTGAAATATATTTCATTTTAGGTTGCAATACTCTTATTTGAAACGGAAACGAGTTTTGAGCATTTGCATAAGAGGTTGCCGGTTTATCATTATAATCAAGAGCATGATTAATACGTTGAACTCTACCCAAAAACGACATTTCACCCTTAACAGTAAATTGTGAGGTAGGAATAGAACTCCAACAACGACGTTGTTCTAGTGAACCTTGTTGATCTTCTAATGGCTTATACATTGTGTTATGGCACCAATAAGTAAACTCTGCTGGAATTATTATCTGATCCAAACTTCTTAAATATTCTAAATCTGCAATTTGTTCAGCTGTTAAACTCATATCGTTTCTCCTTACTTTATTATATCACAAATAACCACTTTTTTCAATGTTATAAAATGAAGTAATAATGTGTGTTAAGTTAAAGTTGTAACTAATTGGCATAATGAATTAAAAATACTATTTTTCAAATAATAATTTTACACATACTTTTCAATTTGTTATACTTTAAACATGAAATTAGTAGTTCAACGCGTATTAAACGCAACATTAAAAATTAATAATGAAATAACAGCTCAAATAAACCACGGCATAGTTTGTTTTGTTGGATTTACCGAAGGAGACCAAACAAAAGATTTTTCAAAAGCTGTGTCAAAACTATGTGGATTGCGCATTTTTGAAGACGAAAATGAAAAAATGAATCTTAATCTTTCACAAGTTAATGCAGAATTGTTAATTATTCCAAACTTCACTCTTTATGCCGATTGTTCTCATGGATTTAGACCAAGCTTTATTGAGGCACTAAATCCAACCGAAGCAAATGTTTGTTTTGAAAAATTTGTTCAATTAACAAAACAATCGTTTTCTAATTGTCAAACCGGAGTGTTTGGAGCTGATATGAAAATAACCCAAACTAACGATGGGCCAATAACAATAGTAATGGAGTTTTAATGAGCATAAAAATGGAACTTACTCGAAAGGCTCTTCGAGTAAAAAAAGAGTTTAATAAAAAAATGTTTGCTGGTGAATTAACATCAATCCATCAAGCGCTATCAATAAACGAAACTCGTGACGCTCCATATATTATTAAAAAAATCGCTTTTTCAAACTTAAAAATACAAAAACAAACCATTGCAAATGTTAATGTTTTTAGTATAAATCCTAAAAAAACAAAATATTTTGCAAACACAACAATGCTAAACGATTATTGTTTGCTATATATTCATGGTGGTGGTTTTGTTAGTGGTTTTGCATTGCAAAGTGCCTATTTTATTAAATCTTTTATAAAACAAACAGGAATTAAAGCCCTTGCTGTGGATTATTCACTATCACCAGAAGTTGTGTTTCCAACTGCCCTAAATCAAATATACGATGTTTATTTGCAACTTATTAAAACCTACAAACCAAAAAATATTATTTTAATGGGCGAATCTGCTGGCGCAAATCTTGCATTATCACTTATGTTAAAACTACGAAACAGTAAAAAGCCTTTACCAAAAATGGGCATTTTGGCTTCTGGTTATTTTGATTTAACAAATTCTGGCAAAAGTTATTATTTAAATGCAGAAAGCGATCCGTTGTTGCTACCTCCACAAACAGCTTTAATGGCAACTGCTTATGTTGCAGGAAATTGTATTTTACCACTTGCAAAAGAGGAATTAGTTAATCCTTACATTTCTCCAATATTTGCAAATCTAAAAGGCCTGCCACCATTATTTATTTCAGCATGTGAAGATGAACTGCTATTCTCCGATTCGGAAACAATTTATAACAACTGTTTAAGAGATAATGTTAAGTGCAAGTTTAATATTACAAAAAATTGCTTTCATGCACATCTTATATTGGGTGATTTTTTTGCCGAAAGCAAAGCTGTTACCGAAGATTGTTGCAATTATGTAAAACAAATTTTAAAAATTTAGGAGAATATTATGAAAAAATTTTGGGAGACATCAAAAAAACCATTAATCATTGGCATTATTGCCAGCATATTATATATAATCGATGCACTAATTGGTGGATTATTTGTTGCAAATGGATCATTTATGTGGGTAGCATTTGCGTTTTGGACAGTATTTTTTGGATCAAGCATTAAAGAGAGAATAACAGCCATAATTGGATCGATTATTGGTTTTTTTGCGGCAGTAATAATGATGCTAATTACAAACTCTTTTACATTAAACATTTACACAATTAGTATTAGTTGTTTGTTGGGCGTATTTTTAATTAATGCCCTTATTATGTATTTAGAAAAAACTGAAAAAATTTGGACAAACAACATGTCTGGTGTGTTTGTTGGAATAATGTTAACATTTAGTGGTCTTGGAAAATCTTTAAACCCATTAAACAATATTAGTGAACTATTTACAATTTTATCTGTTATTGTTGTTTACGGAATACTAGGTTTGCTTTGTGGATATTTTTCAATTTACTTCACTAATAAATTTAGTAAAAAACAACCAACATCTTCTAACGCCGATGAATCTAATAATTAAAACAAAAAACGAACCATTAAATTATTGGTTCGTTTTTTTTATTATTTTTTATCTTTTAACAAATCTCTAATTTCTGTTAAAACATCCATTTCGGTAACAGGTTTTGGTTTGTTAGCTTCTTCTTCGGCAATTCTTGCTTTTTCAGCTGCAAGTTGTTTAGCTTGTTCAGCCTCATATTCTGCTAAAAGTTCTTTATATTTTCTACCTTCTGCTTTTGCACGTTTTCTTAATGCTTTTTTATCAGCACTATTAAGTTCCATAACATTTTCTAAAATTTCATCGCCAAGTTCTTTTAATTTCTTTTTAGAAGTGTTAATAACTTTAACCATGATAAATACTGATAATGCAATAATAAAGAAATCAATAACAGTTTGTAAAAAGTTACCATATTTCCAAGTTAATTGAACAATTTCACCATTAACATCGGTGGTTTCACGCAAAACAATACTTAAATCTGCTAAGCTTGCAGCACCTGTTGCCCAAGTTACTAATGGCATAATAATATCGTTAACCATGCTTGTAACAATTTTATTAAATGCTGTTGCAATAATCATACCTACAGCCAGGTCAAAAACATTACCTCTGCTAATAAAAGTTTTAAATTCTTTAAAAAACTTACGCATTTTTATCCTCCTTTAACAATTTTTTATAACAACAATAACAAACGCCTTCATAAGTTTCATCGCCACCAATAACAACCTCTTCACCATCTGTTACTATTTTTCCATTATTAAATCGAACATTTATTGTTGCTTTTCTACCACATTTGCAAACCGATTTAATTTCGGTAATACTATCGGCAATTTCTAACAATCGTTTACTACCCTCAAACAATTTTGTTTTGTAGTTGGTTTTTAATCCATAACACAAAACAGGAACTTGTTCGGATAATTCCTTTAATTCGTCGATTTGTTGCTCGGTTGAAAATTGACATTCATCCACAATAATAACATTATAATTTTTGTTTTTTCGCTCGTTAAACATTGCTATTAAACTGTCGGTTGAACTAAATGTTTCACATTCGCTTTTAATACCAATACGAGATTGCACAACAGGAACAGTAACATCGTATCGATTGTCAATCACAGGTTTTATTAACCAAACATTAAATCCCTTTTGGTTATAATTATACTTGCACATTAACGCTTGAGCTGTTTTTGAGCTACCCATTGCGCCATATTTAAAATAAAGTTTTGGCATAATTCTCTCCCCTTGCTAACCATATTTTAATATAAAAAATTATTAATTAAAAATGATTTTAAACTAAAAATAATTTTATTTAAAAATTATGTTGCAAAAGGGACACTTCTGTTGAATTTCTATTGACATTAGAATATAATCATAATATACTTTAATAGTATATTATATAATAGGAAATGTGCGTTTAAATTAGCTAAAATAATTTAAACAATTTTAACAAAATGGCAAGAAAAGCAAGGGTTATTAGTTCAATAAACTCATACACAATCATGTTAAAAGCTAATGATGGTGTTTCTTTTTGTAACCACGATCTTATTATGTTTTTAGAAACAGTTAGTAAATATAGCAAAATTTTAGATTATAAGTTTTTAGCTTACGATTTAAATAGTAAATTTTTAACTTTTGTATTATATAATTGCAACACTGCAATTGATACCGTAATGCGCAAAATTTGCGTTAGCTTTGTTAATAAATTTAATTTATTCAACAACCACAAAGGAAAAGTTTTTAAAAATCGCTATCTATCAATCCCTGCCGAAAACATTAAACAAGTTTGGGACATGGTTTATGATGTTAACAATTTAAATAGCGATATCAACTCAAAACAAAATGTTTTTACAAATCCATTTTTATCAGTAAAAACACTTAAACAATATTATTTAACTGAACAAAACTTTGTTAACACTGTTACAAATATAGATAAAAACAACAAACCAATTGTTCTTAACCGAGTTGTTGCAAATAAGAAATTTGATGATAACGAACTTTATTCATTTATATGCAATAACTACAACCTAAATCCGGCAGAACTTAAAAACTTGCCGGAAAGCAAATTAAGAAAAATTATTACCGAAATTGTAGTAGCAACAAAAGCAAGCGCTCGTCAAATTGCAAGAATATCGAGCTTGCCATTAAGATTACTTTGGAAGGTAACAAAAGGAGTTAACAATGAGTAGATCATCAGCATTACCTCGCCCAAAAGTAAAATGGCATAACTTCTTTTTGGTGTGCATGCTTGGAATAGCAAGTGGAATATTTTTGGGAAGTTGGTATTCATATTCGCAAATAACATCTGTTGTTGATTATTCTAGCTATACCGAAGCTGATTTAAGAGATAGCATTGAAGATGTTATTAAAGATGTTTTAAATATTGACAAACCAACTACCGATCAAATTAACAACTGGCTTACACTAGCAAAACAAAAAGGCATTAAGCCAACCGACTTGTTGCCTAGCCAAAACTTTATTTTGGCTGAATATAATGCTTCAAAAGCCGAGAGTTATTCTGCAATAGCTAATGGTATGGTTGAAACCATAGCATCACAAACAATTAGAAGCGAAAAATACTTTGATGGAACTGCTTACACTTCAAGTAGTATTAGTAAAGGTATTTTAACTGTTGCCGAACTATCTTACATGAAAAAAGATTCGGGCACAATTACAACCATTAAGGGAAACAATGTAACTTCCACAAGTGCAAATTGGAACGGCGCTGAAAAAACACTGTCGAACAATGAATACTTGGAACAAGTTGGATTGTTACCAAATGCTCTTAACCCATATATTGTTTCATCAAAAACAATTTTGGCAAACAGAGCCGAAGATATTGTAAAAACAACCTATAACAACAAAGAAGTTTATAAGTTTACTTTTCAATTAGATGCTGTTACTAGCGTGCTAAACTATATTAAACAAGTTAAATACACTAGTGGATTAAGCGATTATCCAAGCTTTGATGATATAACCCAAACCGTTTATATTGATGAAGATTGGAACTTTGTTAGAATTGAGATTGTTGAAAACTATCGTGTAACATTTAGTGGCTTAAAACCAAAATGTAAAGGAACATTAAACACCGATTACACATTTAATCAATCGGTAACTCTACCAGTAAATAAGGATTAATATGAAAAAGTTTAAAAAAGCAATTTTGTATTTGTTAACATATGTTTTAGTAACCTTTTCAACCGCATTTGGTGTGGTTCTTATTTCCAACCCAACCGGTGCGAATAGTGTTAAAATAGAAGAAAACACAGATACTGTGGCAATTGCACCACAATTAAACTACATAATGAATAAACTAGGAACAGTTGATGCTCTTAGTGCAAATATTAACGCCAACATAAAAACCAAAAGCGATAGCTATAAGGTTGGATTATGTGTTGACGCTGATCTTTCTGCTGGTTTTGAAAAAGCCGAACTTAGTGGCGAAGTTAATGTTGAAATAAACAACGCCGAACCAATTAATGTTGATTTGGTTTATAAACAAGAAAACATATACATATCAGTATTAAACGGAAACTATCAAGTTGCAACAAACAATATTGTATCCAGCATTACTCAAATATTAACATTGTTAAACGTTGAATTACCAGAACTAAACCTTGGAATTGATCTTGAAACACTATCTCTTACAACAGTGTTAGAAATGCTTTCCAATTTAACCGAACAAAAAACAAATGAAGATAAAATGTGGATAACTATATCTAAAATAACTTAAATTGACTTTTATAAAGTGAAAATAAGCGAACA
>CALDPW010000010.1 GCA_937911885.1 uncultured Clostridia bacterium
CAAGGGCGATCATTTAGTATGCATACACCTTCTGCATAATCTTCTATTTCTATTTCTTTTTGAGGGTCATTTATATATTTTTGAAGAGCACTTTTTTTCACCAAATGCATAATCGTAAACTTGCCAAATACTCTAATTTTATTTTTTTATATTCAGTTTTTGTAACACGTGAAAATTAAATCGTTGTATTTTAAGTGGTTTATTTTTGCACAAATAACTTCCTTGATTTTTTGCTTGATTTTATGGCAAAATAATGTAAAAATCCCATAAATTTATTGTTGTTCCAATTGTTTTGCAACAATTCATTAATGCCAAAACATTAACATCAAAAATCTTTTTAACATATTCAAAATCTAAAAATTCAATTGCGCCACTAATTCCAATTCCGGCATTGTTAACCAAAATATCAATTTTTCCGGCTTCGGCAACAATTTGATCAAAAACTTGCTCAACTTTGTTGTGGTCACAAATGTCGCAACAAATATGCTTAAATTTGCTTGTATTAAAATCGGCTCTACTAATACCGTAAACCTTATAGCCTTTGTCAGCAAAATAATTGGCTGTTTCCAGCCCTATTCCACTGCTAGCCCCTGTTATTACTACTACTTTTTTCATGGTTTTATTATATCATTTATGTTAATAATTTAACAAATAATTACATGTTAAAACTCAAAATTTAATGTTAAATTAAATGCAAAAAAAAATATTTATGTTATAATAAAATTAGTGAGGTGTATTATGAAAATCACAAACCAAGAAGAACAAAAATTATTTGAAGAGATGTATGCTAAATGCGTTGAAATTGTTAAGGCAAACCAAGATCTTGGTGAACGTTCGGAACGTAGCCAAGTTGCATGTGTTATTGTTGGCGAAAGTGGCAAAATGTATACCGGGCTAAATGTTGGCTGGTGGCATAGCAGTTGTGCCGAACACATTGCACTAAGTAATGCTTGGCAAGGTGGCGAACGCAAAATGAAATATATGATGGCACTAAAACTAAACAAACGCAATGGCGAATTACAATCAATTGCACCATGTGGAATTTGCCGTGAAATGTTTAATAATTTGCAACCAGATATTAAAGTGGTTGTTTATGATACCGATGGTTACTTTAAAATTTACACAATTCCACAAGTTTTACCAGATATTGATGATTTTTAAAAATTAGCGAGAAAAATGATTCTCGCTTTTTTATTTTTTATATTATTGTTAATAATTGTTGGCAGTGATATAATATTGCTATGAAAAAACAAACAAAAACTGCATTAATAAAAACTTTAATAATATGTTTAATGTTTGCTATTATTGCCATTGCAGTTTATTTGCCCTTAAAACTAACAGGTGCACTAAACAAAATTAGCAATGCAGAAGATCTTAAACAAATTATTGCAAATAGTGGTGCTTATGGCTACTTAATATTTTTTGCTATTCAATTTTTGCAAGTAAGTTTTTTGCCAATACCTGCATTTATTACAACCGTTGCCGGAACTTATGTTTTTGGTCCATTAATTGCATTTATAATTAGTTTTGTTTCGGTTATGGTTGCAAGCTTGTTTTCGTTTTGGCTAGGTCGACGTTTTGGCGAACGCCTTATTAAATGGATTGCGGGCGATGCCACTGTTGAAAAATGGCAAGCAAAACTTGATCGTGGAAAATATGTTTACTTTTTAATGATGTTATTCCCTGTTTTTCCGGATGATATTTTATGTTTGATTGTTGGAGCAGGAACAAACATTAGCTATAAGTTTTTTATTATAACAAATTTAATAACTCGACCAATTGGCATTGCAACCACTTGCTTTTTAGGTAGTGGCTATTTAATACCATTTAGTGGTTGGGGAATTTATGTTTGGATTGTGTTAATTTTGATTGGCGCTGTATTGTTTTATTTAAGTTTTAAATATCAACCACAAATCGAAAACTTTGTTATAAGCTTAGGTAGCAAAATAAAACCAAAAAGGTAGCAGAAAACTAAAAACAACAAAGGCAGTTCAAAATACGGATACAGATGTGATCCTATTTAATATCGACAATGTTGCAAACCAATTTGACAATAGGATGTTGTCGGCATTCCAAAGTGTGTTTGATGAAAAAATGGGAGATCTTATTGCAAGAACAGATGG
>CALDPW010000011.1 GCA_937911885.1 uncultured Clostridia bacterium
TATTTAAACCATGATGTTGTTGAAGCTGGTATTATTTGTGCAAACAACAAAATTGCAAAAATTGTATTATTAGTTGATAGCGATGATGTTAAAAATCGTTTTAACATTGTTGAAAGTGAATATTTAAAACTAGAAAACATTAAAACAAGCGATTTAAAACCAATGCTTGCAAGTGCTCTTTATGTTAAACGTAAAGAAAAAGGTGTAACAGAACAAAAAGCTGCCGAACTTATTGAAAATCCTGTATATTTTGCAACAATGATGGTTGAACTAGGATTGGTTGATGGAATGGCTTGTGGAACAATATTTACATCGGCCGATAGTATTCGACCAGCACTACAAATTATTAAGGGTAAAACCAAAGAATCATTAATTTCAAGTTATTTTATTGCTATTTCTGAAAATAAAAATTTTGGAGATAATGGTGTAATGCTTTTAGCCGATTGTGGAATTAACATGAACCCAACAAAGGAAGAATTGGTTGAAATCTGTTTTGAAACAGTAAAATCAGCTCGTAATATTGCTGGAATTGAACCAAGAGTTGCAATGCTTAGTTATTCAACAATGGGAAGTGCCGAAGGCGAGGGTGCAATTAAAATGCGTGAAGCCACAGCATTAATCAAAGCACAAAATCCTGATTTTGTTATTGATGGTGAGTTACAATTTGATGCAGCAGTAAGCACAAAGGTTGCACAACGTAAGGCTCCAAACAGTGAAGTAAAAGGCAATGCAACAGTGTTTATATTCCCAAATTTGGAATGTGGAAACATTGCATATAAAGTAATGCAACGCTTTGCAGGATTTAAGGTTATTGGACCATTATGTCAAGGGTTTAGAAAACCAATTAATGATATGAGCCGTGGGGCTGATACAAACGAAATTATTAGAGCAGTAGCAATAACAGCACTGCAATGTGAATAAGGAGAAAAAATATGAAAATTTTAGTATTAAATGCAGGAAGCACAACATTAAAATTCCAATTATTAGATATGGAAAACGAAAACGTAGTTGCAAAAGGTAATGCAGAACGTATTGGTATTGATGGCTCTTTTTTAACATATAAAGCAAATGGTAGAGCAATTACCAATAACTTAGTAATGCCAACACACGTTGAAGCAATGCAATATATTATTGAAGCTTTAACCGACAAAGAAACAGGTGTTATTAAAAGTGTTAACGAAATTGATGGTTTTGGTCACAGAGTTGTTAACGTTGGTGAAGATTATTTTGATTCAGTAATTATTGATGCAAAAGTTTTAGATGATTTTAAAACCAATAAAGACTTTTCACCATTACACGTTCCTGGATCAATTGCAGGAATTGAAGCATGTTTAAAAATTGCTCCAAAAATTAAAAATGTAGCAGTTTTTGATATTGGTTTCCACAAAACAATGCCAGAACATGTTTATAGATATGCTATTCCAACAGAGGATTACGAACAATATAAAATTCGTCGTTATGGTGCTCATGGAACAAGCCATCGTTATGTTTCAGCAGAAGCTATTAAATATTTCAATTTTGGAAAAGATAGCAAAATTATTACTTGTCACTTGGGTGGCGGTTGCAGTATGTGTGCTGTAAAAGACGGAAAAAGCTTTGATACAACAATGGGCTTTACTCCATTAGAAGGTTTAGTTATGGCATCACGTAGTGGTGATATTGATGCAGCAGTTATTGGATATTTGTGCAATAAAAAACATATGACAGTTGATGAATGTATTAACTACTTAAATAAAAAGAGTGGATTACAAGGTTTATGTGGATATTCAGACATGCGAGATATTGAACTTAACCTAACAAATCCAGAAGTTAAACTAGCATTTGATATTATGTGCTATCGCATTATTAAATATATTGGTGCATACACAGCTGCAATGGGTGGATTAGATTGTATTGTATTTACTGGTGGTATTGGTGAACACGATGCGTTGGTTAGAGAAACAGTTTTAAAAGGTGTGGAATATATGGGCCTTGAATTTGATGAAACTGTTAACAATAATAATTTTGGCGATGCAGAAGAACTAACAACTCAAAATTCAAAAATTAAAGCAGTTGTTATTCCAACAAATGAAGAATTAGTTATTGCTCGCGAAACACGCGATTTAATTAAATAAATTGTAAAATAATATAATTTACAATTGACAAACAATATATTTTGTTTTATACTTTGTAAGCGATTAAAAAAATTAATTAGGAGGTGCTATTTAAATGGCAGTACCAAAGGGAAAGGTTTCAAAAGCAAGACGTAATTCCAGAAAAGCTAACTGGAAGATTTCAACACCTTCTATTGTTGAATGTTCTCATTGTCACGAACTTGTTGCTCCTCATAGAGTTTGCCCAAAATGTGGTTATTATGATGGTGTTCAAGTTAAAAAAGTTGGCAAAGATAAAAAAGAAGCTAAATAATTAAAAAAACAAATAAAATGTGCGAATGTTTCGCACATTTTTTGTTTTTTTATTACTTAAAATATGTTATTATAATTTGATGCAAGTTTGCATTAATAAGATAATATAAAAATTTGGTAATCCAAATTTTTTTTGGGAGAATTATGATAACAGTTGTTTTAGATGCTTATGGTGCAGATTATTCACCAACAGAACCAGTAAAAGGAGCAGTTATGGCTGTAAATGCTCAACCAGATTTACATGTTATTATAACTGGTAAAGAGCAAGAAATATTAAAGGTTTTAAACGATAATAAGGCAGATTTAAGCCGTTTTACTATTATTGATGCACCAGATGTTATTACTAACGAAGATGTTCCAACTGTTGCTATTAAACAAAAAACAAATAGTTCTTTGGTTAAAGCTATTGATGAAGCACGACTAAATCCTAATGTTTATGGAATGGTTAGTGGAGGATCAACTGGGGCAGTTTTAACCGGCGCTTTTATTCGCATTGGTCGAATTAAAGGTGTTTCACGCCCGGCTCTTTGCCCACTTCTTCCAACTGTTATTGATGATAAAGAAATTGCCATTGTTGATAGTGGAGCAAATGTAGATTGCAAACCAATAAACCTTGTTCATTTTGCTATTATGGGAAATGCTTATTTAAAACATATTTTAAAGGTTGACAGACCAAAAGTTGCATTGCTAAGCAATGGAACAGAGGATAAAAAAGGCAACGATCTTGTTCATTCAACTTTTCCATTATTAAAACAATTAGATGAACTTAATTTTATTGGTAATGTTGAAGCTCGTTCGTTGTTATTTGGCGATGCTGATGTTGTTGTGGCTGATGGTTTTGCCGGTAATGTATTATTAAAAAGCACCGAAGGCGCAATTGAGGCTTTTCAAAAATTGCTTAAAATTAAAATCAAAAAAAGCGTTAAAGCTATGTTTGGTTCATTATTTTTAAAAGGTGTATTTAAACAATTAAAAAACAAACTTGATTATAACAAACGTCCAGGCGCTGTATTGTTAGGAACAAAAAAGGTTGTTGTAAAAGCGCATGGATCGGCTAAGGCAGAATGTTTTAAAGAGTGCATTTTGCAAGTAGTAAAAATTGCTGAAGCAAAACTATGTGAAGTTATTGCTGAAGAAGTTGCTAAGGTGGAATTAGATATTAATGAGTAATTTAAATCAGTTAGAAACTCTAATTGGATATACTTTTAAAAATAAAGATTTATTAACACAAGCTTTAACACATTCCAGTGCTGGTGCAAATAATTACGAAAAACTAGAATTTTTAGGTGATAGTTTGTTATCTTTGTTTGTAACTAAACATATTTATACTTTCACAACAATTAAAGTGGGGGATATGTCCACACTAAGAAGCAATTTAGTTTCAACAAGTTCATTAAGTAACATTATTAAACAAACTGGAATTAATAAATATGTTATCTTGGGAGATAGTTTGTTAAACAACTCCACAAATTTAACAAATGTTTTTGCCGACGTGTTTGAAAGTTTGCTTGCTGCAATATATTTGGATAGTGATTTGCAACAAGCTCAAAAATTTGTAAATATGTTTTTATTGCAAAATTTTAAAAGTGGTGTGGTTGTTGATTTTAAAACAAAACTTCAAGAGTATATTCAAAAATATAAAAATGGAACTACTATTGAATATAAAGAACTTGAACATTTTGGTCCAAGTCATAATTTAACCTTTAAAATTGGTTTATTTTTAAATGGTGAAATCACTGCCGAAGCGAGTGGAAAATCTAAAAAACAAGCCGAACAAAAATGTGCACAAATCGTTTTAGATAAATTGCAAAAATAATTATCAATTTTTGGCTTTATTACTTAATATTAAATCGTAAAAAATGCTTTGTAATGAAGCATTTTTTATGTTATACTACATCTAGAATTGTGACTACTTAATTGGAGGAAAATCTGTGAACTTTAAACAAATTGAAATGGTAGGATTTAAGTCATTTGCTGATCCTATTAAGATCACATTTGATAGTGGAATTACAGCCATTGTTGGTCCTAACGGTTGTGGCAAAAGTAATGTTGCTGATGCTATTCGTTGGGTATTAGGTGAACAAAGTAGTAAAATGCTTCGTGGAACAAGCATGCAAGACGTTATTTTTAAAGGCACTGAAAAACGTAAGAGCCTTTCTTTTTGCGAAGTTTCACTAGTTTTTGATAATACTAATAAAATTTTTAAAAGTGAGTATGATGAAATTTGCATTACTCGTAAGTTATATCGCAGTGGCGAAAGTGAATATATGCTAAATCACACACAATGTCGTTTAAAAGATATTGTTGATATTTTATATGATAGTGGTGTTGGTAAAAGTGGTTATAGCATTATTGGACAAGGTAAAGTTGAAGAAATTATTAATTCAAAACCTGTTGATCGTCGTGCTATATTTGAAGATGCCGCTGGAATTTCTGGTTATAAAGCAAAAAAGATTGATGCAGAACGCAAACTTGAACGCACACACGATAACTTAACTCGTATTAACGATATTGTGTCCGAAATTGACAGACAATTAAAACCATTAAAACATCAAGCCGAAGTTGCTAAAAAATACTTAGACTTAAAAGAAAAATTAAAATTGCTTGAAGTTAATGCTTATATTTATCAATATGATGCAGCAGCAAGTAATAAAGCTGAAATCGAAGAAAAAATTAATGCCATTTTAGAAGAGCTTAATTTGCGTCAAGGAAAGCTTGATCAAGTAATTTTGGATTATAACAATACTTTTGATAAAGTTAATGGTATTGATGCTGATATAACCAAAGTTAGAGATCAAATTTTAAGTTTAACTGTAGGCATTGAAAAACAAATGGGCGAAGCTAACTTGGTTAAGGAAAAAATTAGAAATTCCGAGTTGGAATCAAGTAGATTAGAAGACGAGTTAAACAAATTAAATCAAACCCATTTAGATTTAACTGAAGAGCTAAACAATAAACAAACATTGCTTGAAAACAAAAAACTTCAACAAACAGGATTAAACAAAACTCTAGATGATATTTCAAAAACTTATGATAAAATTGATGCTGAATTAAAACAATCGGAAGATGAAGCTAACGAGGCTCAACGTAAAATTTTTGAAGCATTATCAAAATTGGGCGATGTTAAAGCTCAAATAAGTGCTTTAAATGCAGAAAAAGCTACTTATAGCGAACAATTAAACACACTTGAACAAAACGCAAATAATGTTTCTGTTAAGTTAAATGAAAGTAAAGGTAAGTTAACCGAAAGCCAAAATTCATTGCAACAATTAAATAAAAAACGTGATGAGTTAAACTTGGTTATTAACAAAATGTTAACTGAACAAGCAAACTGCGAAAATAGTTATAAAGCGTTAGAAAATCAAATTAATTCAATTAATTCTAACATCATATCAATGGAACATCGCAAAAAGATGCTTGAAGATATGCAACGTGAATTTGAAGGATATAATGGTTCAGTTAAGCGTTTATTAACTGATGCAGAAAAAAATAGCCAATTAAAAAGCAAAATTATTGGAGTTTTGGCATCGTTAATAAAAGTTCCACAAAACTATCAAGCAGCTATTGAAATGGCTCTTGGAAGTGCTGTTCAAAACGTTGTAACTTATTCGGATGATGGCGCAAAAGAATTAATTAACTATTTAAAACAAAAAGAATATGGTAGAGTAACATTCTTACCAATAAATAGTATTAAAGGTCGCTATTTTGATAACAATTATCGTAAATTGCTTAATAGTAATGGGGTGTTTGGTTTAGCTAGTGAACTTATTAGCTTTAACAAAAACATCGAAAACATTATTTCTAACTTGCTTGGTGCAACTGTTGTTGTTGATAATATTAACACTGCAGTTAGCATTGCAAAACAAAGCAATTATGGGTTTAGAATTGTAACTCTTGATGGTGATGTTATTAACCCACAAGGAAGTATTACTGGTGGTAGCAAAAAAGCACAAGTTGCTAATTTATTATCACGTGAAAGCAATATAGAACTTGCTGTTAAGGCTTTACAAAAATTAGCGGCAGAAAAACAAACTGCTAGTGCCGAATTTGAAAAGGTTGGATCAAATTTACAACAAGTTAATGAGACACTAAAACAAAACTCAAACTCTTTACACGATTTAGAAATTACAATTGCACAAGAAACCGAAAGATTGAATAAATTTAGTCAAATTTGCTTCGATTTGGAAACCGAAAAAAATTCGGTAATTGGCTCTATTGCTAAAACCAAGCAAATTATTGAAGGTATTACAAACGAATTAAACAAAATGGATAGTGCCGATAGCATTAATACCGAAACAGCTTCTATCGAGGATTCTAGCCAATTTGGAAAAATGCGTGCTGTAAGAGATGATTATGGAACACAATTAACAAATTTAAAAATTGAAATTGCTTCAATTAGCACCGAAATTTTAAATTTGGAAGGTGATATTAATCGTTTAGATTTTGCTTTAAATAGCAATGCTAAAATTAGAGCAGAACTTGAACAACAAATTAACAACAATCAAAACATTTTAAACAATTATAAAAATATGGTTGTTTTATCAACTGAACAAGTTGATGTTAATACTGATGTTAAGAAACTTGAAAAAGTTAAATTAGAGTTAGAAGAATTAACAACTCTAAAAGGATCGTTGCAGGAAAATTTACGTAGTTTAGAAGAAGAACGTATGATGCTTGGTAACGAAGTTGCTCGATTGCAAGATAAAAAACATCAACAAGAAATTAATTTATCAAAGATTGATACCGACATTGAAACATTGCAAGAAAGAGTTTGGACTGAATATGAACTTACATATAACACAGCTCTTGATTATAAATTGCCTGAATTTGATGTTAAACAAGGTTTGCAAGATATTAATAAATTGCGTAGAGAAATTAATGGCTTGGGTAATGTTAACGTTAATGCTATTGAAGATAGCAAGTTGTTAGAAGAGCGTCATGGTAACTTATATACACAAGCTCAAGATTTGTTAAAAGCAGAAGAAGATTTGCAAAAAATCATTAAGGATTTATCTGATGAAATGACAGCTAAATTTGAAGAAGCATTTAACACCATTAACACCAACTTTGGATTAGTATTTAAAGAGTTGTTTGGTGGTGGTAGTGCAAAACTACAATTAGTTGAGTCCGAAAATTCATTAGAAGCTGGTGTTGATATTATTGCTGAACCACCAGGCAAAAAACTAAGTAACATAACATTGCTTTCGGGTGGTGAAAAATCACTTACAGCAATTGCAATTTTGTTTGGTATTTTACGTTTGCGTCCAATGCCTTTCTGTTTACTAGATGAAATTGAAGCAGCCCTAGATGAAGCCAATGTTGCAAGGTTTGCAAAGTATTTACAAAAGTATTCAAACGAAACTCAATTTATTGTAATTACTCACAAAAAACCAACCATGGAACATGCTGATGCATTATATGGTGTAACAATGGAAGAAAAAGGTGTAAGTAAAATTGTTTCTGTAAAACTTACAGATGCAATCAAAAATATTGAGGAACAATAATAATGGGTATATTTTCTAAGTTATTTCAAGGATTAAAGAAAACTAAAGATAATATTGCTAGTAAACTAAATTCTATTTTTGTAGGCGAGTTGAACGATGAGTTTTACGAAGATTTGGAATATGTTTTAATCAGCTCCGATATTGGTGCCGAGGCTAGTAGCGAAATAATTGAAGAAGTTAAGGCGTTAGCTAAAAAAGAAAAAATCAAAACAAGTGATGATTTTAAAACACTGCTTCGCAAAGTTATGGTTCAAATGCTTAACGATGTTGAAACTGGTGATTTAGAATATCCTGCGCTAATTACCTTTGTTGGGGTTAATGGCGTTGGAAAAACCACAACAATTGGTCGCCTTGCACACATGTTTAAAGAAGATAATAAAAACGTGTTAATGGTTGCAGGTGACACATTCCGTGCTGCTGCGGCAGATCAATTAACAGAATGGAGCAAACGAGCTCAAGTTAGAATTGTTAAATATGCCGAAGGCGCAGATCCAGCTGCTGTTGTTTTTGATGGTATAAGTTCTGCCATTGCAAAAAAGGATGATGTGGTTTTGGTTGATACTGCTGGTAGACTTCATAATAAAACAAATCTTATGGATGAACTTAAAAAGATTTCAAAAATTATTAATCGTGAATGGTCTGGCAGTTATCACAACTATTTAGTTATTGACGCAACAACAGGACAAAATGCTTTATCACAAGTTGAAACTTTTAACGATGTTATTGGAATAGATGGTATTGTTTTAACAAAACTTGATGGAACAGCAAAAGGTGGCATTGTTTTTGCCATTGCAAAACAATATGGTATTCCTGTAAAATTTGTTGGCGTTGGCGAAGGAGTTGGCGATATAATGCCGTTTAATGCTGAGGATTTTGTTAATGGAATAATTTAATAAAACAAGCCTATTTTGGCTTGTTTTTTGTTTATTATTATAAATATAATAATTTAATTAAAAAAATATTGACAAGTTTTAAATATTGTTATAATATATTGTGTAAAGTTAATTTGCTTTACAAAGGTGGTAATCATAAATGGAATTAAATAAAGCACTTGAATATGGCGATTTATTTAGCATTTATGGGGCATTGTTAACTCAAAATCAACAAAAAATATTGAGTGCATATTATTATGAGGATTTGGGATTAAGCGAAATTTCTCAAAATCTTGGAATAACAAGGCAAGCAGTGCTTGACGCTATTAATAAAGCAAATGAGTCTTTGCAAAAATTTGAAAAAGCTTTGCA
>CALDPW010000012.1 GCA_937911885.1 uncultured Clostridia bacterium
AACATAAAATATTTACAAGACAAGGTGATAATGTGCTTTGTGAGGTTCCTATAACTTATACACAAGCAACTTTAGGCGCAGAACTAAAAATTCCAATGGTAGATGGAAGTACAGAGAAATTTACAATACCAGATGGAACTCAAACAGGTACAAAATTTACAATTAGAGAAAAAGGATTTAAATCTTTAAATTCTTCAACAGTTGCAATTGGGTCTGGTTTGTCTTCATTTCTTACACGATAGAAGTTAAATCCAAAACCAAAATATCTATCATAAGCAAATGGATCGTTTGCATAATTTTTGTAATCATCATTACTTAAAATTGGTTTAATACCTTCATCAGTATAACAATACATTGCTCTTGCAAGTAATTTATCGCTTGAATTAAACTTGATGTTTTGAATTGTGTAAACAGTTTCATCTAATGCTTCGCTAGATGCTTTTCCAAACTTAAATGTTTGAGTAGCATTTGTTCCTAGTGCAATAGTTGAATGATTGTTTTCAGTTCCAACATACCAAGCACCACTTGCTGATAATGTGTTGTTTACTGAGCTAAATTGTTTTTCAAGTTGTTTTACTTGTTCTGCAACTGCTGATGCTAGTGTTGAATGGCAAGTATAATCATCAATTCTAACAATTAAGCTATAGGTTTGGTTAAACAAACCAACAAAATTTCCGTTAACAACATTTTCTACTGTAATGCTGTTAATAACAAAATCAGATACTTTAATGTTTAATATATCGGATTTTGTATAAATTTCACCATTAATCTCTTTTGTAATAACACCACTAATACAAATATATGATTCCTTATCAAGAGCCTTATTTGTATCTAGTATGTATTTATCACCAGATTTATAAATGTTAAAGTATGAACCAAATCCACCAATAATGGTTTGTGTTCCGTTTGTGTTATTTTTATAAACGTAACTTCCGGTAAAGTCAACTTCACCTTCAATTCCTTCATGATCTGCATTAAATGTTAGAGTTGTTCCTCTAGCAACTGCTGCATTATCTCTACCATCAACATGTAAATTTAATGTTGGTGTTGTTTTTACATCTAATTCAATAGGTTGAGCTTTAACTGCCACGCCATTTTTATATGCTTCGGCAGTTAATACAAACGAATATCCTTCATCAACAAAACTATTAATTAGAGTTTTAACATAAATAAATCCATCAAATCCAACAACACCATCGGATGTGCGATATGAAGTTTTATCTAGTTCAATTCTACCTGAAATATCGTTTGCGCCAGGAATTGTTGAATAACTACCATCAAATACATAGTCACCATTCTTATTTAGCACCATGTTGGCCAACACTTGGTTGAACCACACAACACTATCTTGAACAGTTGTTGAAGTTAAAACAACTTTATCGTAGTTTGCAAATACAGGTGAAACATTAATTTTTAATACACCAGTGTAACCTGGAATAATATTGTTATATGCTTCTTCTGATAATCCACTAACAGTTGTTTGTTCTCCATTATTTGCATTGCTTGTGTTAGATTCGCCATTTGGATAATGTTTTAAGCTAATACTTACAATGTTTTGAGGATTTAAAACAATTGGTAATTGAGTTTTATTTAAAATAATGTTTGATAAATCGCTTGTTACATATGTTCCTGTTGCATCAAACACAATGCTTGCATTATCTTTTACAATAAAGAAGTTAAATGTTTTGTTTACAACTTCGGTAATGTTTAGTTTGTTTTCATCTTTAACTTCAACATTAAAGTGATAACGAACATATTTTTGAGTAACATTGGTATCATCAAAGCTTGAAGTATCAATTCCACTTAACTTTAATGTTAAACCATTAATTGTTAGTTCTTCAAAAGTTCTTTCAAGAACAGTTTGTGGAACCCCACCAATTACTTGTGTTTCAACCTTAGAAACAGCAATTGTTCTTTCTTCGTTATATTCGCCATTATATGTAGCATATAAAATAGCATATTTATTATCTGTTATAACATCAATATAGAAATATGGAGTTTGTTGAACTTCAAAGTTAATTGAGTTAATACTCTTTTCAACATAACATTTTACTTTTAATTATTTCTTCTATTTGTTCTTTTGTTAATCCGTGCAAGAAATACGACTGGTCTTTTTTTCTGTTGGCGGAACGCCCAAGCAGTGTTTCGCCGTTTTCGTTACATATTTTAGCATAGTGACCCGTTGCGATTTTTTCGTATCCGAGCTTTCTTGCTTCTCTTAAAAACACGCCGAATTTCATAGTTTGATTACATATTATGCAAGGATTGGGTGTTTTTCCATTTACATACGACTCGCAAAAATAATCGAGGACATTTTTTTGAAATTCTTCTTGAACATCAAATGGTTGCCCATACTTTTTAGTTAATAGTTCTTTAGTTTCTTTTAGTGTAAATTTTTTACCTTTTTCGAG
>CALDPW010000013.1 GCA_937911885.1 uncultured Clostridia bacterium
ACCCCAAGGAGTAAGTGGATTCTTTCTTCCAACTGGGCTCTTACCTTCACCACCACCATGAGGGTGATCTACTGGGTTCATTACTGATCCACGAACTGTTGGTCTAACACCCATGTGACGAACTCTACCAGCTTTTCCAAGTGATACGATTTCGTGTTCTGAGTTTCCAACTGTTCCAATGGTTGCACGGCATTCTGAAAGAACTAATCTCATTTCACCACTAGGTAATTTGATTGTTGCATATTTTCCTTCTTTAGCCATTAATCTTGCTTCGTTACCTGCTGAGCGAACAATTTGTCCACCTTTTCCTGGTGTTAATTCAATATTGTGAATAACTGAACCAACAGGCATATCTTTAATTTTTAGGCAGTTACCTGCTTTAATTTCGGCATTTTGACCACTCATAACTGTGTCGCCAACATTTAGTCCGTTTGGAGCAAGAATGTAGCGTTTTTCACCATCTGCATAATTTAATAATGCAATGTAAGCCGAACGGTTTGGATCGTATTCGATTGTAGCAACTTTAGCTGGAATACCATCTTTGTTGCGTTTGAAATCGATGATTCTGTATTTAACTCTATTTCCGCCGCCTTTATGTCTTACTGTTAATGTGCCTTGATTGTTACGGCCTGCGTTTTTCTTTTTTGTTGCAAGCAAACTTTTTTCAGGTTTGTTTGTTGTAATTTCTTCGAAACTCGCAGTTGTGTAAGAACGACGGGCTGGAGAAGTTGGTTTATATGTTTTAATAGCCATACTAAAATTTCCTCCTTACCCTATTATGACAAGCTGTCGAAGAATTCAATAGATTTGCTATCTTTTGTTAATGTAACATAAGCTTTTTTGTAATCGCTTGTGTAGCCTTGAGTTCTTCCTTGTCTTTTTAATTTTCCCTTAACGCGGGTTGTGTTAACTTTTTCAACTTTAACACCAAATAATTCTTCAACTGCTTTTTTGATTTCGGTTTTGTTTGCATTTATATCAACAACAAATGCATATTTTTTGTTAGCAATTTCTGAATATGTTTTTTCACTTAAAAGTGGTTTTTTAATAACATCAAAATGTTTCATTATGCTTTATATGCCTCCTCTATGTATTTAGCAGCATCAGAGGTTAGAACAACTTTGTTGCTTACAACAATGTCGTAAACATTTAAAAGATTTGCAGTTGTAACGTCAGCTCTTTCAATGTTGTTTACAGCACG
>CALDPW010000014.1 GCA_937911885.1 uncultured Clostridia bacterium
CTCCAACTATTTAATATATCGAAAGTAGTATTTGTAATTATTGTCAAATAATTAACACTACAAGTAAAATACAACATTTGAGTTAAACGTGCACATGAGCACAATTTACAATCATACAATTTTATTATATTATCACACATTTTTTTTGTCAAATTTAAACTGCATTAATATAAATATTAATATTAAAAAAAGAACTTAAATTAATTAAGTCCTTTTATTTTGCTATTAAATTGTTAATAGTTCCACTAATTAGTGCACTATATCCCCCAATATTTGTATAGTAACAATTATTTGAGGTGGCAGAACATGTTGATAATACTTCATAAACAAATAAACCAACTTTTTCATTTGAATATGACACATTTAAAGTTGTGTTTGCTTCAATATTGTTTAATACCACATTATTTCTAACTGCATTAAATACTGCTCCAAATGATTTTATGTTTTCGTTTCCGTTAAGAGTAATGTTTAAGTCAATATTTTCAAAAGTTGTGGTATTTTCTGCACTATCTACCCTATAAGCAACACCAGCACCAACAAATTTTTCACATGTTGTAATGTTTACATCCAAATCAACATTGTTTATTGCGCCATTTGTTAAATCACACACACCAGAAGTTCTAACAAAATTGTTAATAATTAATTTTCCATTAACTCCTGTTATTAGACCATAATTATTTATTGCAACACCACCAAATCTTGAAGTGTTTACTGTTTGACCTGTGCGAGAATCGCTAACTGTTACATTATTGAAATTAATATCAAAAATGGTTCCATTATTATTAAAGCAAATAAGCGATAAATAAATTACGTTATTTAAAGTTTGATTAACACTAACCGAACAATTTTCAAGTTGAATATTACTTATTGTTCCGTTGTTTGTTATCGCAATAATTGCATGATTGTTTACACTAGCATTGCTTAATGCAATATTTGAATTAATTTTTAAGTTTTTAACAAGTGCGCTACTTGATATTGTTGCGAATAAAGGCATTTTTAAGTTTGTAATCACACAACCATTAAAATCAAGTTCTCCCTCAAAATTTTCAAGTGTGGTAAAGTTTGACATATCTAGATTGCTAACAACTTTATAACTTTTATTGCTAACTTGTTGCAATTGTTCAACACTTGAAATTTCAATTATTTCTTTATTTATTACTGTTAAAATAAACGAATCAAACTCAACACCGTTAACTAATAATTTTATTGTTGTTTCGCCCTCTGATATCAATTTAAGATTATTATCCTCAATAACAGCAACTTGTGAATTTGTTGATTGATATGTAACAACATCGGTTGTAGGTTTTGAATTGTTTTCATAAGAAAATTGTGGATTAAGTACAACATATGTTGAATTAAACATATTTACTTGCATATTATCGTTATCAAATTTTGCCGATAATATTTTATTTTGTTCAACAACATTAATATTTAAGTTAAACGATAATGTTTTATATGTGAAAGTAATTGTGCTATTACCAGCACTTATAGCTGTTAATTTTAACGCATTATTATTAACAACATCAATTTTTATAGAATTTCCTATTAGCTCATATGCAGCATATTTGTTTGTTGGGGTTTCATCATATAACAAATTAACAGCTATTATAACATTGTCATTCAATAACATATTAATTGTTTGATTGTTAACCAAATTTGTTTGATTAAGCACAATAGAAATATTGTTTGGAACTGGAACAACATTAACTTCAACAAGTTTAGTAATGTTACCAGCTGTAATTGATATTACCGAAGTTCCAAGTTTTTGTGCCACAATTGTATTTTCATTAACACTAATGCTATCGCCTTCAACATCAATAACATAATCAACATTATATGCATACACTGGAAAATAGAAATAAGTTAGATTAGCTGTTGTATTGTCTTCAAGGTTAAGTTCAATTAAAGTATCAGCAATAACCAAATCTTCAACATCAGTTTTAACAACAGTTATTATATACTCTTTTTCAAATGCACCAGGGTCCAAACTCGACACAGTTAATATTGCTGTTCCAGGTTTATTTGCAGTAATTAATTTGTTTTGCAAATCAAGGGTAATAACATCTTGATCATCTATCGAAATATTATATCCTAAACTGTCACATACACCACCTAACGCAGTAACGTTAAAATTAGCAAAACCATAAACACCATCTTCAAATGCATCATCAACAAAAGCATTGTTAATCATGGATAATGTATATTCATTATTTGTTGGAATTAACTCAACATTATTATTGATTAATGACAAAGAAAAATCATTAATTACATTATAAACATTTACTTCATCTTCAAATTTTACTGTTAGTGATTCATTAGAAAATTCATATAAATATTCAATTTTAAAATCAATTAATCCTGTTGTTGTAAATACAATATTATATGTGTTATTGTCAACAAGTGTGTAGTTACAGCCATAAATATGTATGTTATTGCAATCAACTTCACTGTTGATATTTAACAAATATTCAACGCCAACATAAAACTTTTCGGGTTCAACATCATTTAATAATAGGACTGCATCAATATTTGTTAATGGTTTTATAATAACAATATTTATCTGTTTTGTAATATATCCATCAGCAGATTTAGCTTTAATTGTTATTGTAGTGTTTCCTGGAATATCGCCAATAACAAACTCACCTTTATTATTTATTGTTAATAAATTATTTGATGCAATATATAATATTTCTTGATTATAATCGCTAGGAATAATGGTGGTATTAACAACTCCACTATAACCTGTTTTTAATGTTAAATCATCCATTCCAATAACATCTGCATCAATACTTGTTGCAACTATTATATTGGTAACTTTTACATTAAAAGAACTAATATAATACTCATTGTTTGAACTAAGAATTTTTGCAGTTACAGTTGTTGATCCTTCTGCTATAGGAGTTATTACTCCTGTTAAATAATTGTATTCAACAATATTATTATTGCTGTATGTAATAATTGGCATAACGGAACAATTAGATGGTGTTATGGTTAAAATATTGCTTGCTACAGCATCTAAATTAACTTCTATATACGAATGATTAAATGATATGGTTTCAGCATATACAGGCTTATTTATAATGGTTATTTCAAATGACACATTTTTATATGTATTAACACCGGTTTCTACTGCAAAACCTATGTTACAAGTTCCTGCTGCAATAAAAGAAATTGTATTATTAGCAATTGTTACCAAATTAAAATCAGTTGTTGTGATGATTGGTTTTACTGTTGCATTTGTTGGAGTTATTGTAATGTTAATATTATCAACACTTAAACTATCTCCCACATAATATGTGTTAGCAAAATTTTCCACCACAATATCACTAGCATAAATAACATTTTGGCTTGCATTAAGTTCTGAGTTAGAACAACCAACTAAAAATATTGAAAACATTATTATAAACACACTTATAATTTTGCGCATATCATTTCCTATATAACCATAATATTTTGTCTAAAATAATATTATCATAATTGTCGAAATTTGACAATTATTGTAGAATTTTAACTATATAAATTTGATAATAAACAACAAAAAAAAGGTAAGAATTTCTTACCTTTTTTTTACTTAAATTCAATAAATTAAACTAATTCAATAATAGCCATTTGAGCGTTGTCGCCATTACGTGTTCCTAGTTTAATTACTCTGGTGTATCCACCACCATTTCCTAGTTCTTCTTTGCGTTTAGCATATTTTGGAGCATATTCATTGAAGATTTTTTCGATTAGAGGATATTTAATATCTTCTGTTCTAGCAATGAATGCTGCTTTTGATTCTTTAGGTGCTCTAACTTCTTGAATATCAACTAATTTGGTCATAAGCTTTCTGCGAGCAGCAAGTTTTTTAGCACCATCGTTAATAACTTCACGGTTAGTTGTTACACCTTTATCATCAACAACTTTTTTTGTAACTTTAACAGTATCTTCATAACTGTTGATAGCTAAAGTTAAGCATTTTTCAACATAACTTCTTAAGTCTTTAGCTTTTTCAAGAGTAGTTTCAATTCTGCCATACCACAAAAGGTTTGTTGCTTGGTTTTTAATTAACGCAATTCTTTGATCAGTAGGTCTTTGTAACTTTCTCATTTTTATCTCCTTTATTCCTCATCATTTCGTAAAGACAAGCCATAACTTTGAAGTTTTTCTTGAACTTCTTCTAATGAGCGTTTACCTAAGTTTTTAACCTTTGCTAAATCACTTTCTGATTTTTTTGTAAGGTCTTCAACAGTGCAAATTCCTGCACGTTTTAGGCAGTTATAACTTCTTACAGATAGATCCATATCTTCGATTGTCATTTCAAGCACTTTTGTTTGTTTATCTTCTTCACGGCTAACAAGTGTTTCCATTTGAGCCATTGAATCAACAAGTTCAACAAACAAATTAATGTGATCATTAACAAGCTTTGCAGATAAGCTAATAACTTCTCTAGCTGTTAATGTTCCGTTAGTATCAACTTCGATTGTTAGTTTATCGTAATCAATAGATTGACCAACGCGAGTGTTAGATACAAAATAATTAACCTTTTTAACAGGTGTGAAAATGCTATCAATAGCAATATAGCCAATTGGAGCATCTTCGTCTTTATTACGTTCTGCAGGAACATAACCACGACCACGACCAATAAATACTTCCATTTCAAATTTTGCACCATTATCTAATGTGCAAATATGTAAATCAGGATTTAAGATTTCAACTTGATCGTTTGGTTCAAAATCGGCAGCAGTAACTTCGCCTGCACCATATTTGTTAATACGTAAAATTGTTTTAAAATCGGCTGAAGTGTCAGTTGTTTTAACTGCTAAATTTTTAATATTTAAAACAATATCAACAACATCTTCCAAAACGCCTTTAATTGTACTAAATTCGTGTTGAACACCGTTAATTTTAATACCAATTGCAGCAGCACCTGGAAGAGATGATAAAAGAACTCTTCTTAAACAGTTTCCTAATG
>CALDPW010000015.1 GCA_937911885.1 uncultured Clostridia bacterium
TGACTCTTTTTTTGCGTTTTTTCAGGATTTTAGCCGGTTTTCATTTCTTTTTACTTATGGTTTTTACAAAGTTATAAGGTTTTATTTATACACAAAGAGTCAAAGGGGTATTTTTCAGCGATTTAGAAGAAAGCATAGTAAAACCGACGCATAACTGCCAATCAGCGATGAGCGATTGATTTTCAGCGAAGCAGAACAAAGGCTTACAGAAGGGATATGGCAATGAAAAACAACATCAACAAACATCAAAAAAACAGGAATAAGGACAAGCCTCCATAAATTCACTAAACTCCCTAAATTCACTAAGCAAAATATTTTAAGATTTTAGAGAAATACAGAAACTTAAGGAAAAGACAACAGCATACACATACAATCTATATTTAACCAAAGGTTAAACCACCACTAATATCTTAACTTTAGGTACCAAAATAGCAGGACACGCACCAATAGACTCGCTTAAAAACCGATTAAATATCAAGCAAGATATAATTTCCTATTTTCAACCATTCAGGAACACCCAAAAGACAAGCCTGTCAGCGTGCTCTTTTCGAGTCATATCCGCACCTTAAAAAGCCAAATTCGGGATAGGGTTTTCTTATAAAGAAAAAATCGTTATATCCCTTCCTAAAATCATATCCCATTTGGAAGCGGATAAGGTTAAAAGCCGTCTTTTAAAATTAAAGGAGGCAGGCTTTAAATATGCTCTTGTAAGCGAAATTTGAGCCCATAAGCTTTCTGGCCATACATAGAAAGTTAAACCATTCATTTCGTTTGTAGCAGGAACTGGAACGCCCCAATCCAAATTGTTTGTTAAACGGAATGGTGTTAGTGTTTTGCCTGTTCTAAATCTAATTTGATTATTATTTAAAACTTCACAAGCTTCTTCTCTATCAGTTAATTTGTTAAATACAACCGTAAATGATGGTTTGTTATCAACAATTAATTCATGTGGTTTTAAACTTGCTTCAATACCTTTAAAATCATCTAAATATTCTTTTTTAATATAAAGCTCTGGTTTCTTTAAAAATTCTCTTATTTCTTTAATTATATATGGTCTTGTTGTTGTGTTTTTTTCTAAATGATTTAACCATTCAATCAAAACATCAACATAATCTTGTAAATTAAAATAATAGTTAGCACTTTCCTTTAAAACAGGTGTTTTGCCGGATAATGAACTAATTGGATTAATTAATTCCTTAGGCATAAATTGATGTCCTAAATCGCATTCATCAGCATATGCATGTTCGCTTTGACATCCATCAATTGGGCATTTGCCCATAACTTGACGACCATTTAAAAAGGTTTTGCGTTCTTCATCATAAAACTGCAAAGTTTTCATTAATGTTAATGATTTATTTTTATTTAAAGTATTAAAAAAGTGTGCACTAACCTCTTCATGAATATCTTTTTCTTCACCAAAAGCCGAAGCACCAAAAATATTTACTGAAATGTTGTAATCGTTAAGGATTTGTTTCTGGATATTATGATACTTTGTAACATAATCAATCATGTTACCATCAAATTCATTTTTTTCTTTAAGTTTTCTAAAACCTTCAATTGCTGGTGAACCATAACAGTCGGTTCCAGATTGGTAAATTACATTTTCACTACCAATTCGGTCGCGCATAAATCTAGCAAAAAAATCGGAATGAATAAATAGCGTAATGTGTCCACAGTGTAACGATTTGTTTCCATATGGTAAACCAGATGTTATTACAGCACGTTTAGGCCGAGTTGGACGATGTTCAAGCATTCTATCTAGAGCTTCTTTTGTAATTCCCATAATATCCTCCTTCAAATTACAATACTATTATATTACCTTTTTTTTGTTTTTTTTGCAATTATTTATTATATTTGAACAAGAAAAATTAACAAATAAGGCAATATTTATAAATTTTTTATAAATTGAATAATAATAAAAATAAGGATAATAATTTAATTAGTGAATTTTGTTTTGTTAGCCAATAATTACCAAGTAATCTTGTGTATTTATAACATTTAATTGAAACAAAATAATAATACAAAGTATTAAAAATGCTTTGGAAAATTT
Organism: uncultured Clostridia bacterium; assembly: GCA_937911885.1. Taxonomy (GTDB): domain Bacteria; phylum Bacillota; class Clostridia; order Christensenellales; family UBA1242; genus UBA6345. Next base: position 2,051 of record CALDPW010000015.1, read on the forward strand.
GGGAGGTAAAAAAGTATTATGGCAAGAAGTTCAAGAACAGCACAATCAAAAGCAAGTTCTGCTAGCATGAGTAAGGCTAGAGCAACAAAAGCTAGTACATGCAAAGCAACAACAAGCAATTCTAGTGCTCGCAGTTCACAAGCAACTACAAGTGCATCAAAAAGATCAAACACTTGTTGCGGAAAAGCAACTAACGCACAAACAAACAAATGCACAACAAATAGTTCTGCAAAATGCAAATCAAGCAGCAAATAGGTTTGCTAACCTATTGCATATAAAGGCAAAAATTTTTATTTTTGCCTTTTTTTTAACAATTATTAAAAAATTATCATAATATTTAATAAGCAAAAAAGTGCTTTATTTGGTAACATTTAAAAAAAATAAAAAATATTTTAAAAATTTTTTAATTATTATAAAAAAAGTGTTGCATTTTTTTCTCTATTTTGGTATATTATAAGAGCGTTGAACAACGCAATAACAATTTTATATGGATTTTAATTAGTTTACTTGAGACTATTTAAATGACAGATACAAACACATGGGAGTTTAGCTCAGTTGGGAGAGCATCTGCCTTACAAGCAGGAGGTCATAGGTTCGAGCCCTATAACTCCCACCATTTGTTTGTGCGGGGGTGGCTCAGCGGTAGAGCGTCGCCTTGCCAAGGCGAATGTCGCGGGTTCAAATCCCGTCCTCCGCTCCACTCAAATACCAAAAGGGTTCGCAAAAGCAATTATTGTGGCACCATAGCCAAGCGGTAAGGCCAAGGTCTGCAAAACCTTTATGCTCCAGTTCGAATCTGGATGGTGCCTCCAATTTATATGCCGAAGTGGCGAAATAGGCAGACGCACAGGACTTAAAATCCTGCGGTAGCGATACCGTACCGGTTCAAGTCCGGTCTTCGGCACCAAAAACTATTAGATGGAATTTTCTATCTAATTTTTTTAAGCCAAATCAATAAAATATAATAATTATTATTGATTTTTTAAAAAGACAACATAA
>CALDPW010000016.1 GCA_937911885.1 uncultured Clostridia bacterium
TTCATCGAAGATTTCGTATGCAGTTGAATAATCATAAAGTGAGAATAATGGATTGATTTGAGATAATGCTAAAGCATATAAATCTTCAGTTTCTTTAGCAAAATTATTAACAATTTCTTGTCTTTCTTTAATTTTCTTATTTACTACTACACAAACTACAATTATTAATGCAATACCCGAAAACTTTGATTTAATAGGTCAGTGGGTTTCAACCTATTGGACCATACAACAATTTTTAATCAAGTTTATTAGCATTTTTGTTCCATTTAATTATGTTGCTATTGCTATTATTGGCAACCAATATGGAATGGCTGTAAACTTGTTTACAAGTGCTCAATTAATGTCTTTATTAGGGATTATTTTAACAATATGCATAGTAGCAGCTTTAACATATTTGTTAGTTAAACCATTGTTTTTTAAAATGGCAAGTTCGCCATTTGAATACAAAAAATCAAAAGTTTTATTTAAACATGCAAACAAAAAATCAAACGGATTTATGTCGTTTGTTAAAAAGGAATTAAGAGTTACTTACAGATCAGGTAACAAGTTTTATGATTTATTAACTATTATGTTTGGCTTGCCAATTGCAGTGTTGCTTTTAAATAGAATATTTGCTGCAATGGATACAAGACTTGCTGGCTTGTTAATGGGTGTTGCATTTAACATATTGGTAATTTTGGTTATTGCACTTTCGAGCAATGTTCCATTATCGCATGTTTATTCCGAGGAAGGTGCTTCAAGTTATTTGTTAAAAACAAATCCTAAACCATATTTATATTCGGCACTAGCAAAAATTGTTTTAAATATTGTTACTATCAGCTTGTCAATTTTGGCTTCGGTAATAATTTTTACAAGTTTCACAAATTTTACAGTTGTTACAAAAATATGGATATATGTTTTTGTTGAAGCTGTTTATTTATCACATTTATTTATGTCGGTTGATTTAGATATTACAAAACCTCAAACAGCACAATATCAAACAACCGGATCACATATAAACAATCCAAACGAAATAAAATCAACTATTTATGGCTTTATTATTTCAGCGTTAATGGCGTTTTTTACATATTTTTTAATTATAGAAAATCAAAACACTGTTTGGATTAAGCTATCACTAATTGCACTTTCGTTTTTGGCTCTTCGCATTTGGTTATTTGTTAGCAAGGTTAAAGTTTACTTTAAGGAGAGACAATAATGAAAAAGGTTAATACTATTTTAATTGTTATTATCTATATGTTTGCTATTTTAATGATTTCCATTTTTGGATTAGAGGCCGACATTTTTAAAGAAAACATTCCTGTTGAAGAAGTTATTTGCTTAAACGAAAGCGATGACAGAACAGAGGTTAGCGAACTTACTGATAAAAAACTTATAAAAATTGAATTTACAACTTCGGGTGACCTTGCTGATCCTAATAGCACAATGCTATTTTTAAATTGCAAAGTGTTGCCAGATAATGCATCTAACAAACGTTTGCGTTATAGCTATGATACCGATAAATTTAAAGACGCTGTAACAATGGTGTTGGATGAGCAAGGAAACGCAAGGGGAGTGTTTCTATTTCATAAAAGAGTAGTTTTTGATATGAAAATAACTGCCACCGATGGAAGTGAAAAATCAACCACGGTTAAAATAAAAATTTATTAACATGGTATAACGCGTAGTAACGCTTTATATAAAAAAACAAAAGGAGAAAGATATGAAAAAAGTATCAAAAATTTTAATGTCGCTTTTATTCTGCTTTGCCATAGCTTTTACCATTGCAGGCTGTGGAAAAAGTGTAAAAATAACAGCGGCAACAGTTAAAAATGGAACTTTGGCCACAACAATTGTAGTTGGATCTACACTTGATACATCAAAAGTTGTTGTTAGATATAAATATGATAACAACACATCAAAAGATGTTCCAGCAAGTGAACTAGAGTTTTCAACAGTTGATACATCAAGCGCTGGTGCAAAAAAATTGACTATTACATATGCAGCAGAAGATTATGATTTTGATGTATCAATTAATGTTGTTGCATCTGAAGCCGATGTTAACTCAATTGATCAATTAGAAAGCGAATTGCTAAACGATTTTAATGCAAAACGCACATCTAATGCTTCGGACGAAAGTTCATTTATGGTTCAAGATGAACCACTATATGTTGGTGACGATAACAGATTTGATTTTCGTATTGTGGCTAGTGGTGAAGATCCATTAGGAAACGAAGTTGATAACTTGAAAAAAGTTAGAACAGTTGTTACCGTTGAACTAATTAATGGTAATGGAACCTACACTGTTTTGGAAGGTGATGATTTAACTGCTATGGTTGCTATTAACACCGAAGATACAGAATTAGATTTTACCGAAGCAGCAGTTGGTAAAAGATTTAGAGTAACAGTAAAAGCTGCTAATGCTAATCCTGTTTACGAAGAATATACATACTTTGTTGCAGATAAAATTGAAGTTGTTGATGGATATAATGTTTATGATGCAGCTGAACTTTCACTTTATGATAACGTAGGTGCTCGTAATTGGGCAAAATTTAAAGAAGAAAATGGTTTAACTGGAATTACAACAAATGGTATTATTTTACAAAACGATATTTCAGTTGGCAGAGACGATGTTCCGGAAGATGTTTTTTGGAGTGAAAGTTCTCCTAACTATTCAACAGTAAAATCAAAAGTTCCAGCTGATTGTAATTTTGTTGGAACACCAATTGATGATGCTGGCAGAGGATTGTATGAAAGAGATATTGCTAATGGACAACAATTTAAGTTTATTGGAAACTACTTTAAACTTGATTTAAGTACATTCCCTAAAATTGTTATTGAAAGAACAGATTGTGCATCTGAAAGCCCAGTTGGTTTAGGATATGTTGGTGAAGGATCTTATATTACATCTCACTTAACTACATTCTTTAACAGAGCACAAGGAACAATTACAGATAACAAAACAAGTCTTGAATATAAAAATATTAACTTTTTTGGCAATGGAGCATTAAATACTGAAGAAGAAAATTCTGGTGCTATGTTATTAATGAAAGCAAAATATGTTAATACTAATGTTAAAAACACAGTTATGAACAACTTTTATGTTGGATATATTTTTGAATTAGGTAATGAAATTACAGTAGAAAAAGGTTCTAGCAACTACAATCCAAACATTGGTAATTATAAAGTTGAACAATGTAAGGGATTTTATGCATATCAATGTTTCTTCTATGTATGGGGCGCTGAACATTTAATTATTAAAGACAGCGTATTTAAACATGCAGGTGGCCCAGCAATTATTGGTGATCACGCTGAAATTCAAGGTTCAGATCATAATACTGGTTACCCAGCACAAATTGATGTTATTAGCTCAGAAATTGAATCACAAGTTGTTCCAACATCTGTTTGGTTTGCAAGCTATGGTATGTCACAACAAGTTGCAACAATTACTCAAGCTGAACAACTATATAATGGTGA
>CALDPW010000017.1 GCA_937911885.1 uncultured Clostridia bacterium
AGTGGAAACCCTGAACTTGCCATTGCTGAAAGAATCGCAACAGTAGGAAATATGGCTGCATTTACTCAATATGCAATGCAAGTTGTTATGTCGTTTATGATGTTGATTATGATATTCATCATCTTACCAAGAACAATTATTTCAGGGAACAGAATTGCAGAAGTTTTAAAAACTAATTCATCAATTGTTAATGGCAATTTTAATGGCGATTCTGAAAAGATTGGAGAAATTGAGTTTAAGAATGTGTCTTTCTCCTACCCTGATAGTGATGGAAATGAAAAAGCATTAACTGATATTAATTTTAGTGTTAAGAAAGGCGAAACTCTTGCAATTATTGGTGCAACTGGTAGCGCCAAAACAACCCTAATTAACTTAATTCCAAGATTTTATGACACTACAAATGGTGAAGTTTTGGTAGATGGAGTCAATGTAAAAGATTACAACGAAAAAGATTTAAGAAGCAAAATTTCTGTTGCTTCTCAAAAAGCAGTTTTGTTTAAAGGTAGCATTAAAGAAAATGTTTCTTATGGTTGCGATAATGTTGATGAAGAAAGAATTAAGAAATCATTAGCAATTTCTAATTCTAACTTTGTGTTGGATTTAGAAAAAGGGATTGAAAGTGAAGTTGCACAAGGAGGAACCAATTTTTCTGGTGGACAAAAACAACGACTTTCTATTGCAAGAGCTATATATAAAGATGCCGAAATTATTATTTTTGATGATACTTTTTCAGCTCTTGATTACAAAACAGATATGCTAGTTAGAAAATCTATTAAAGAAAACCTATCAGATAAAACCATTATCATTGTTGCTCAAAGAATTGGAACAATTAAAGATGCTGATAAGATTATTGTTTTAGATGAAGGTAAGATCGCAGGAATTGGAACTCACACAGAACTTCTTAATTCTTGTGAACTTTATAAAGAAATTGCATTATCACAATTATCAAAGGAGGAATTATAATGGCTGGATTTGGACATAGGCAAATGTTAAACAAAACCAATGAAAAAGCCGATTTTAAATCTGTTAAAAAGCTGTTTTTATATATCAAACCTTATTTACCATCAATTATAATTGCTCTTGTGTTGGCAGTAATTGGAGCAATTACAACAATTGTAGGACCTGAAAAAATAAGTGATTTAATGAACATTATAACAAATGGGTTAACTACTCCAAATGGTGTTGATATGACAAAGTTTGTTGAAATTGCTGTTATGCTTATTTGTTTATATTTGGCTGGAGCTGTTGCGAATTATGTTCAACAATTCTTAATGGCAGGAGTAACACAAAAAACTTCTAAACGACTAAGAACTGATATTAATAAAAAAATAAACAACTTGCCTTTAAAATACTTTGATACAACCACTCGTGGAGATATTTTAAGTAGAGTTACAAACGATGTTGACACTATTTCTCAAACTTTTGGCTCTACTATCGCTAACCTTGTTAATGCTATAACTCTATTCTTTGGTGTTCTTATTATGATGTTTACTGTTAACTGGATTTTAGCTCTTATAACTATTGGAACTTCAATCTTAGGATTTGTTTTAATGTCTATAATTTTGAGAAAATCACAAAAATATTTCCAATTAAGACAACAAAATCTTGGTGAAATGAATGGTCATATTGAAGAAATTTATACTAACCACAATGTTGTGAAATCTTACAATGCAGAAGATAAATCAAAAGAAAAATTTAAGGGAATTAATAAGAAATTATTTACAAATAACTGGAAATCTCAAGCATTATCAGGCCTTATGCCACCAATAATGAACTTCGCAGGAAATTTATCTTACGCAACGATATTTATTGTTGGTGTTGCACTTATTCTTAATGGTAGCACAGCAATTACATTTGGAACCATTATCTCATTTACAATTTATGCAAGATTATTCTCTCAACCACTTTCAACAATTGCTCAATCAATGAACTCACTTCAACAAACAGCAGCGGCTTCTAAACGAGTTTTCGATTTACTTGATGAAGAAGAACTTATTGATGAAAGCAAAAAGAAAGCAAAAATTGAAGAAAATGCTGTTGTTGGCAATGTTGAATTTAGAAATGTAAGATTTGGATATGTTAAAGATAAAACGATTATTAATAATTTCACTGCAAATTTAAAAGCGGGTCAAAAGGTGGCAATTGTAGGCCCTACTGGTGCTGGAAAAACTACCATAGTAAATCTTCTTATGAGATTTTACGAATTACGCCAACCAAGATTAATTGTTAATGGAACAATAACAGATTTTAAGGTTTTTGATAATGGAAAATCTATAAAACTTCTAATTGATGAAAATAATAATTTATTTGTTAATGATATTAAAACCGAATTTGTTATAAGTGATGACAAATTACCTAAAAATCAAATATTAAAGTTTAATCAAGATTTTATTTTAAATATTGATGATAAAAACATTGATTATGATGTGACAGTTGTTACAGGCAACGATATTGACAACCCACAAACTTGCACAATTGGTGTTGCTTATTATGGTGATATTTTCATTGACGGCATTCCAACAAAATCAATAACCAGAAATAACATTCACGAATTGTTTGATATGATATTGCAAGACACTTGGTTGTTTGATGGAACAATTAGAGAGAATTTAGTTTACAATAAAGAAAATGTTAGCGATGAAAAGTTAGAAGAAGTATGTTCAGCCGTAGGACTTAGTCACTTTATTCACACATTAAAAAATGGATATGATACAAAAATTGATAGTAGCTTAGGTTTATCAGAAGGGCAAAAACAACAGTTAACTATTGCAAGAGCAATGATTAAAGATAGCCCACTTTTAATTCTAGACGAAGCAACTTCAAGTGTTGACACAAGAACAGAACTTGTAATTCAAGAAGCAATGGATAAACTAACAAAAGGGAGAACTTCTTTCGTTATTGCTCACAGATTATCTACCATTAAAAATGCGGATATTATATTAGTGCTTAAAGACGGAGATATTATTGAACAAGGAAACCACGAGGAATTGCTTGCCAAGAATGTGCTTCTTGTAAGAAATCTTTCTCTAAAGATTGTGTTGATATAATTGAAATTGATTTAAAAGAATGCTTTGACACATTAGGTGAAATAATAGGGGATACATATAGTGATGAAATCATTGTTTCAAAAACAGGCAGTTTGATCTTTGAGAATGAAAATGACTTCGGGATCGTTGTATATCTCTATGGTGATGGCAGTGAAAGAGTAGAAATGTTGGCTGCCAATAGCAGAATCGTAGTGTATGAGCTGTCAACAGAAGTAGAATATACTGTAGGATTA
>CALDPW010000018.1 GCA_937911885.1 uncultured Clostridia bacterium
TCACCTTAATTTAAATCACCAAAAGCGTCTTCATCATCAAACAAGTTATCAAATGTTGCATCAGAATCTTCAGAAGTAACTTCAGCATCTTCAACGTCATCTAAATTTAATGATGGAACTGCAGATTTAGCTTTAACATCAATTTTCCAGTTTGTAAGTCTAGCAGCTAAACGAACGTTTTGACCACTTTTACCAATAGCCAATGATAATTTATCATCAGGAACAACTGCCAAACTTGTTTTTTCTAATAAGTTTGTACTTACATGTAACACTGTTGCAGGGCTTAATGCAGATGCAATAAATTCAGCAGGATTTTCGCTCCAAGGAACAATATCAATTTTTTCACCACTTAATTCAGCAACGATTGCATTAACACGCATTCCTTTATTACCTACGCATGCACCAACAGCATCAATATTAGCATTTTGAGCATGAACAGCAATTTTTGTTCTATAACCAGCTTCACGAACAATGCTTTTAATTTCAACTTCGCCTGTTTGAATTTCTGGAACTTCAATTTCAAACAATTTTTTAACAAATCCAGCATTTGTTCTGCTTAGTTGAACATATGGCATGTTATAACTTTCTTTAACTTGTTTTACATAAACTTTAATGCGGCTGTTAATTGTGTATTTTTCGCCAGGTATGCGATCCTTTGGTCCAAGAACACCTTCAACTTCTGTAATACCAAGATCAACATAAACATTTTCACCTTCAACTCTACGAACAATAGCTGTTAAAAGTTCATCTTGCTTACCACACACTTCGTTCATAACTCTTTCACGTTCAGCTTCGCGTAAACGTTGCATAACAACTTGTTTTGCAGTTTGTGCAGCAATACGACCAAAGTTTTTTGGAGTTTCTTCTTGTTGAACTGTGTCACCAATTTTAATACTCTTTTTAATAATTTTAGCTTCAGCTAGCGAAAGTTCCTTATCTGGATCTAACACTTCTTCAACAACGGTTTTAGATGAATATACTTTAATGCTATTTTTTTCTGGGTTTAGTTTAACAAATGCACTTTTAGCTTCACCAAAATTCTTTTTATAAGCACTGGTTAAAGCTGCTTCTAGGGCATCAAGAAAAAATTCTTTATTAATTCCTTTTTGAGTTTCTAAATCATCTAACGCTTGAAAAAAATCCTTATTAATCATTTTTTTATTTCTCCTTAAAATTTAATAACTGGTTCGATTTTTGCTGTTTTTGAAATTTCAATTTCAATTGATTCTTCGTTTGAAGTAATTATAAATGTTTTATCTGTATAGCTGGTTAATATTCCAACATACTCTTTTTTTCCGTTAAACGGAGCAAAGAATTTAACCTTTACTTCATTGCCAATGTTTCGTTTAAAATCACTTTGTTTTTTAAGTGGTCTATCTAGCCCTGGTGATGAAACATTTAAACTATAAGCTGCACCATTTGTTGGATCCAAATTATCTAGTGGTTCATCTAACGCTTTGCTAACAAGTTCGCAATCGTTAATATCAATGCCACCATCCTTGTAAATTACAACCTCTAATATCATTCCATAGTGCTCTTTTCTGTAATCGATATCAACAAGTTCATAACCCAATCCTTCCACAATTTGTGTTACAACTGGTTCGGCTGCAGATAAAACTTTTTTACCATTCATAAAGATATCTCCCTAAATAATAGGAGTGGGATGTTTTCCCACTCCTAGCATAATCTATTAAGCATTATTATTATAACACATTAATACCCAACATACAAGCATAAATTTAATAAAACCTACATCATTTCGTTATCTGCAAGTTTAATAAAAGCTTCGGCAGTAGCTGTTGCATCGTGCACGGCTCTATGAGCATTATCTAAAGGAATATTTAAATGTGTTACAACAGTTTTTAGTTTATAATTTTTTAAACCTCTTAATTTTGTTTTTGCAAGCACCATACAATCAATTTGCTTATTATCAAAAACATAACCTTGCGCATTGCCTGCCAAATAAATAAACTTATAATCAAAAGCTATATTATATGCAACTAAAACACTGTTACGGGTAAATTTATAAAAATCTTGCAAAACTTCCTTAATAGAATAAGAATCTTTAACCATATCGTTAGTAATTCCGGTTAAATTTGTTATTTCTGCCGGAATGGATTCAGTTGGTTTTATTAAACAACTAAAAGTCTCTGTTATTTTGCCATTATGAACCTTGCAAGCACCAATTTCAATAATTTCACTTGTGGATGCTTCTAACCCTGTTGTTTCAAGGTCGAATACCACAAAATCATTATTTTTTAAAACATCAATAGTATCATCAACCTGAATATCAAATAAATTACTTTGAACCATTGAAATATATGGTTCTGGTGTTATATATAAATATTTATCATTTTCAAATTTTTGTTGAACTTTCTCTTCTTCTTTTGGAGGTATTGTGCACAAACTAATGCTTTTAACTTTTAAGCTAAGTCGTTGATTAAAATCTTCAATATCACCAAATATTAACACCTTTTGGCCATTTTGCAATTCTTCTAATTTTTCTTTTGTATCCTTGGTTGGAAAATAAACGCATTGTAATTTTCCATATCCATCACCAATAGTAAAACTATAAAATTCTCTTTCCTCAAATTCGCCATTTTGGTTTTTACGCTTGCTGGTAAAAGATTTTTTTGTTAAAAACATGGTTTCGCCAGCTACAACAATTCCCGTTTTTGCACTAGTAATAAAACTTAGCGCGGGAACTTTTGTTTCACTTATTGGATTCCCAACAAATGGTTCAATATTACTCACCTCATAATAAACAATTTGTGGGCCAGTATATTCATTAACAACTGCTTCATTAAACTGTTTTTCATGTTCGTTTAGTTCTTCTTCTAAATTATCAACAGCCTCTACTTCACCCAATTCGCAAATAAATGATTGAAAATAATTGCGTTCTAAAAATGATTTTAACTCACTAGCAAAATTGCGACTTAATAAATAATTATAAAAAACAGAAATAACATTCAATTTAACAGCAACTATTTGATTATCAATGTTAATTTCAACGTCTTCTTTGTTAATGGTTGCAAAAATACTTGCATAATTTTTTTGCAAATAATAAGCAATTAAATCATAAATAGCACTTTTATCTAACAAACTTTTTTTAGTTTTTAAATCAACAGTAATCCCTTTAACGCCAATAAAGTTTTTTATTATATCACACAAGTTATTACGCAACTCAACACTAAAATTAAAGTCGCTTTTATAAACGACTTTAACTTCAACACTATTAATTTCCTTGTTATATATAACACTAACAATCTTTATACCTTCATAAACATTGTTTGTATTATTTTTTATATAATTAATTAATTCATTCATATAATTTCTCTTTGGTTAAAACACAAGTAGGTGCAATATATCAACAATAATTACAAATCCAAATAAAATAAATAAACCCACTGTGTGTATTTTTTCTTCCAACTCCCTATTAATTGGCTTTCCTCTAATCCATTCAATTAGCACAAAAACCATTTTTGATCCATCTAATGCAGGAATTGGAATTAAGTTAAACACTGCCAAATTTGCAGCAATTAATGGTATTAATAATAACAAATTCATTAAGCTTACCGAACTAGCATCTGCAATAGCTCCAATTGTGGTAATTGGTCCACCAACATCTCGCAAACCATATTGTCCAATTATCAATTTTCCAAACGAAGCTAAACACTCCCAAGACATTTCAAATGTAAATGGAACAGCTTGTAGTAGCGAATTGCCCACTGATAAATTTTGATAAACTGGGGTTATTCCAAACTTATAAGCATTTTTGCCATCAATAATTGTTTTATATTTTTGAATAACAACATTACAAGTTTCGCCATTACGAACTAGTGTTACTTCAATATCGGTATCACCTTTAATATCTTGTGTTAAACCGTTTAATCCACCATTAAAAAATGATAACTCTGTTCCATTAATTTCGGTAATTACATCTCCTACTTGCAACTGCGACAAGTGTGGATTTGATACATAATCAAGTTGCGAAACCTTAACATACCCATTACCAACAATGGCAAGCAAGAAAATATTAAAAATGATTGCAGATAAAAAGTTGAAAAATGCTCCACAAAACAACACAATCAAACGTTTCCATGGTGCTTGTGCATTAAAACTTTCACCATCTTCACGTGTGGTATCCTCACCCTCAAAAGCACAATATCCACCAAGTGGAATTACTCTTATGGCAAACACTTCACCATTTTTACGTGTTTTTTTAAATATAGCCTTTCCAAAACCAATTGAAAATTCGTTAATTTTAAATTTTAATAATTTACCTGCTGTATAATGCCCAAGCTCATGAATGGTTATCATTAGCAATAATACTAAAATAGCCACTGCTATATATGCAATAGTGCTTAAAGCTCCACCTATACTTAAAATTAAACTGTTCAAAATTTCTCCTAACTTTTTGTATTAATATAAATATTAACTAAAATTGAATTTTATAACAATATTAATGCAAAAATAAATACAAACGCAGCGTTCCAAATAAATCCATCAAACCTATCCATAACACCACCGTGTCCTGGGAATAATGTTCCGTAATCTTTAACATACGCTCTGCGTTTTAATACGCTTGCAAAAATATCTCCAAACTGACTTATTATTGAACCAATAACACCAAGTAAAACAACAGACCAAATTGAAGCAACTTCATTAAATATAGTTACAAAACTTGGACTAATTGTGAACAACCAATAAGCAATAAAAGCTGCTAAAACCCCACCTAATAATCCACCAACTGCACCACTAATTGTTTTTTTAGGACTTATAACCGGGCACAATTTTGGACCTTTTAACAACGATCCTATTAACATAGCAAAAGTATCGGTAAAAGTTGTTACCAAAACAACTGTTAATAATAAATAGTAGTCAAACGGAGTAGATACAAGTTGTTCGCCAAAACTATAAGAGTTTATGTGGTTTAATAAGAAAATTGCAGCAAATAAAATTGTTGGATAAACCAAAATAACAGATGTGTTAATTGCTTTTTTTAGTGCATAAACACTCTTTTTATCTTCAACTTGATATTTAGCAATTTCTCTGGATGTTTGTTTTTTTAACAACATTGTTAAAACAAACGAAACAATAAACATAAGAGCCATTAACGCAACCACTAGCAATAAATAATATTGCCATTGCCAACCATAGTTTATTGCAATAACAAATCCCGTATATAATAATGCTGGATAAGTTCCAACCAAAATAGTGTTGTTAAAATTGCGTGCTCTTTCCATAACTTTTGAAACTTCACATGCACCAACAACTGCCAATATGCCAAACATAACATCAAAAATATAAGGTGTTAACATTCTTGAAAAAAATGCCAACACAAGGCCAATAGTTAAATATGCCCCTGTTAAAATACGAGTTTTCATTTTTTCTCCTCAACAATTTTTCCAAATCTACGATTTCGGCCTTGATATTCAATTAAAGCCTTTATAAGTTCTTTTTTGTTAAAATCTGGCCATAATACTTTTGGAAAATAAAATTCAGCATATGCATTTTGCCAAAGCATAAAGTTTGATATTCTATTTTCGCCACTAGTTCTAACAACAAAATCTGGATCTGGTAAATTGGCTGTATATAAATAACTTGAAACCAATTTTTCATCAACTTGTTTAACGCCACTAGCAATAATGTTGTTTATTGCTCTAATAATTTCTGGTCGACCACCATAATTAATGCACAAGTTTAAAATAAGTTTTGTATTATTTTTTGTTTTTTCCATATTAAGTTCTAGTTCTTCAACTAAATCTTGTGGAAATTTTGTGTAATCACCCGAAACAACAAGTTTAACATCATTTGCAAACAAATCGTCTAAATCGTTTTTAATAAAATCACGCAATAATGAAAAAATTGTGTCAATTTCCTCTTGTGGGCGATTCCAGTTTTCGGTAGAAAAAGCATAATAGCTAACTACCTTTATGCCTAAATCT
>CALDPW010000019.1 GCA_937911885.1 uncultured Clostridia bacterium
TTGCAAAATAATGGCTTTGGGTAATTCCGTTGCTTGTTTTGTTTTGGAATGCAAAATTTTCGTATGTTGCATTATAATTTAGTTTTTCATAAGAATTATCACTTAATTTTAAGTACCAGTTATTAACATATTCGCTACCACCGCCACTCATAATTCTACCAGAAGCTTCTAGTGCAAATGTGTTAATTCTTGCTGTTATATCAGAATTTGATGTGTCATATATTGCACTTACTGCCATGTTAAGCAACAGTGGTGTTCCGTTAAGGATTTCCACTGCATAAACATTGCCATTTGGCATTGCATCTTTTTGTTTTATGCCAGTAATTATATATTCAACAACTTGTAGTTTAACTTCACTTTCTTTAACTTCTTGAATACCGTTTATAAAGCGTGAAACTCGTGCTTGAACTCTAATAACTTCGCCAGCCTGAGCATCAGGACTAACAAATACTGAATATTTATCTCTAATTTCGTCATATTCATATCCAATAACTTCTGGGCCTTGGCTAGAAATAACGCTTAGTTCAATATCTCCTTCAAAGTTGCTTGCTTCAACTGTTAGGTCAACACGTCCACCAACATTAATCAAACCTTCTTTTTGTCCGTTAACAAGTAAGTTTACCGAAGGAAGTGGTTGAACATTTAAAGTAATAAAATTTGATTTTAGTTCAACTTTTGCGCCACCTACATATTTATAAGCAGTTGCTGTGAATTTAATATTTTCGTTTATTGGAGCATCTTCATCTAGGCTAACTTGTAAGTAATAGTTACCATTAAATATTGTTTTGCCTTCTGCAATAATGCTTTGGTTTTTAAGTTTTACACCAACAAAGTTTGGTAAATATTCAATTCGATTTGTTAATGATTGATAGTTTACTGCATAGCCAGATTCGCCACCTTGCATTACTGCAAGTTTTTGATCAAAGCTTACATAATTTTTATATTCTTCCGGAACTGTTACTTCAACAACTTCGGCATCGTTAAATTCTGGGAATAATTCAAGTTTTAATAAACCCATACGAGATGGAACAATAAAGTCTGATTCAACTTCTTGTGGATTGAAACTTGCATTTTCGCCACTTCCTACAACTTCGGAGTTGGCATAGAATTTTAACTTAATATCACTAACAGGTTTTGGAACTATTTTAATATTAAATGTTTTGTTTAATTGATAATTTGTTTTTGGAGAGAAGTTGAAAGAATATTCAATGTTGTTTATGTTAAAAGTTTCACCGCCAGAGCGATCTTTATATCTATCGCCATCAAAGCTTAGTCTTAACATATAATCAGCTTGAACTTTTAAGCTTTTGCCTTCTTCTTCAATCTTGGTTGCTGTGCATTCTAACACTTCAAGATTAATTAAACTTGTATTTACTGAATTTTCGGCAGGATTTAATAGTGAAATACTTCCTGCTGAAGCATTTGTGTATTTATCTGTAATTAAAGTTAAAATATCTTCGTTTACTGTTATAACTTCGCCTGAAATTCTGAAATTGCTTGTTACAACCGAAACTTTTAAATCCACATATTTAGAAGGATCCAAAGTTGCTGTTGTTTTATCAATTTCTAATCTTTCTGCTTTTGGTTTAACATTAAACAAATAATTTTTTTGCAACTTATCAATTACAATACAATTATTAATTGTTGTGCCGTCGCTTGCTGTTAAAGTCTCACCAAATGCAGCATTGCTTGATTTGATAAATGGAGTTAAAGTTAATTTAACCAATCCTTCCCCAATACCTGTAAAGTTAAATTCACTTAGGCTAGAGAATAAATAAGTTTTACCAACTTCTAAAACAGCACCATTAAGTTTTGCTTTGCCATCATTATCTTCGTTAACAACAAGTTTAACACCAACATTGCTATTAACAACATAATATCCATTATAGTTTGTAACCTTATCACGGTTAATTGGTGCAATATAATAATTTGAAGTGTTATCAATAAATTGATCATATTGCATATTTGGTTCAATTAAGTTGTTTTCAACTGTAATATTTTTGTTTTTATAAATATTATAATCACTAATACCACGTTCAACCAAAAGTGTTACTTCGTCATAAATAGAAACATCTAATTTGCTTGCAATTCTAATTACTGCAACACCTTCACTTAGTGTTTCAATAACCATGTCGCTTAACACTCTTACAACATTAATATTTGAACTTGTAATAACCAACTCATCAGCATAATCAGCAACAATACCAACTTCTGCTAAATTTGGAAGGTCTAATGTAATTTTTGCAAGATTTGTATAGGTTGTGCTACTTGCAACATCTTCGTTGTTTAATAAAATTTTATATTTATTAGCAACTTTATTGTTCTTACCCGAAACATATTCATTATAGAACACCACAACACTTGTTTCGTTTTGTTTAATATAACTAGTGTTGCTAAATTCAATTGCTGCTTCAATATCTAACAAGTTAATGTTGATATTTGTTGGCAACACTTTAAATAGGATTTCACC
>CALDPW010000020.1 GCA_937911885.1 uncultured Clostridia bacterium
TTAGAAAATGGTGGAAACGAAGTTGTTTCACGCAAGTTAATTTCCTTATCATAAAAACGTTTGTAATCATAATTTAAACATAGATTATAAACATAGTGTTTTGGGAAGAATGTTTGCAAAACAACCTTTCCCTTATTTTCGGCTCTTCCCGCTCTACCAGCAACCTGAGTAATTAATTGAAAAGTTTTTTCGGTTGCCATAAAGTCACAAAAGAACAAACTTAAATCGGCATCCAAAATACCAACAAGTGTTACATATGGAAAATCGTGACCTTTGGCAATCATTTGAGTTCCAACCAAAATAGATGGTTTGTGTTTTTCAAACTCGGTAAGAATTTTTGCATATGAATCTTTTGTTGTTATTGTATCATTATCCATACGCAATATTGTTGTGTTTGGAAAATATTGTTTCAACTCATTAACAACTCTTTCGGTTCCAGTATTTCCTAATTTTAGATGTAAATTACCACAATTTGGACATTTTGTTAAAACTTTATATCGCTTTCCGCAATAATGACATTTTAACATGTTATCTTCTTTGTGATAAACCAACGAAACATCACAATCGGAACATGTTGCAACATAACCGCATTCCTTACACATTAAAAAACTAGAAAAACCTCTGCGATTCAAAAACAAAATTGCTTGTTCGCCAGCATTTATAGTGTTAGATAAATTATCAATTAACTCACCTGAAAAAATGCTAGAATTGCCTGATCTAAATTCACGAGTCATATCAACTATGTTAATTGGTGGCATAGGTAAATTATTAACTCGTTTTGTTAGTGTAATTAAATTATATTCGCCAGTTTGTGCTTTATAAAAACTTTCAACTGTTGGAGTTGCACTACCCAAAACAACGGGACATCCATTTTGTTTTGCTCTGTAAATTGCAACAGAGTGAGTATCATATCTAGGATTACTTTCTGACTTATATGAACTATCATGTTCCTCATCAATAATAATGGCACCCAAATTTGTTAGTGGTGCAAAAATGGCACTACGTGCACCAATAGCTATTGTAGCCTCT
>CALDPW010000021.1 GCA_937911885.1 uncultured Clostridia bacterium
CTATAATAAAATCCACCATCCCTATAACACGAAGCCGAACCTATTTGTTGCATTGTAACACCACAAATTGTTATTGGATTAAAAAAGAACAGCAACAAATACATTACAAAACCAACAGCAAGCGAACCAAATGGAATACCTGAATTTATTATTTTATTAACTCTAAATCGTTTTGCATGCAAACACAAAGCAACAATGCTTACTGCAATTAACATAACAAAAACAATGTGAAATAGCACAAATGTTTTTCCATGTTTCATTTGCGAATCTGGAAGAACAGATAAAACTAAATATAAAATAGAGAGCAATGTTGGAGCAAAAATCAAAGCATAATGCAACCATTTTTTTACACCTTTTGTTTTTGTGAAATTTTTCCAATTTCGTTCTTTAAGTTCACGATGCTTTTGTTTTTGTATTCGTGAAAATTCTTCAAAATTATCCAAATTTTCAAATGTTTGAAGCACTTTTTGTTCTTTTTCAGGTTTTAATAGTTTGCTAATACCATCGGTTAATGTTACTAGATAGCCCAATTTGCTTGCATCAACCCCCTGAACATATGCGTTATTTACTTTTGGCATATCGTAAGGGTTCATATTTTTAAATACCGGAATAAAACTACTTTTGCTTAGTTTTTCCTCATTTTTAATTCTATCAACATATCGGGACCATTCATTTCTAACCCAATTTGCTTCAACATTTTCTTTTTTTGTTCCAACCAAAATAAATATTTTGCTAGTATGTAATGCTTTAAATATAATTGGTTCATATTCAGCCCCAACACGATCTTCAAGCGATTTTTCAGCAAAAAACACTTTATAATTTTTGCTAATTAATTCCTCATAAATCTCACGAGCGATTAACGAATCTTCGGTTGCATCGCCATTTTCATCAGTTGCTTTATACGAAATGAATATATCGTATTCTTGTTCGTTTTTTAATTGACGTTCAATTGCTTTTTGCAACTTATCAATTTCTTTAACCTTGTTGTTTATAACAATTTTTTGATCATCGTTCGCTAGAGTTATTAATGTTTTATAATATTCGTTATCATAAATTGATGTAAAATGCGCCCTATGACATGTTGGCACTAGTTTTCCACTATAACTATCTTTAACATATTCTATTCCAAGCCCCGAAGAAGCTCC
>CALDPW010000022.1 GCA_937911885.1 uncultured Clostridia bacterium
ATCAAACAACACCACAGAATATGGTTTGCGTCTAACTTGTTCTGTTAATTGACCACCATCATCAAATCCAACATATCCAGGAGGCGAACCAATTAATTTAGAAACACTATGTTTTTCCATGTATTCACTCATATCAAGTCTAATAACATTATTTTCGTTATCAAACATTGCTTCTGCTAAAGCTTTACATAGTTCTGTTTTACCAACACCTGTTCTACCTAAAAACAAGAAACTACCAATTGGTCTGTTATTATCTTTTAACCCTATTCTTGCACGCCTAATAGCCTTGCTTACAGCATTAACAGCCTCATCTTGACCAATAACACGTTTATGCAAAATATCTTCCAAATGCAATAATCTATCTTTTTCGCTTTCGGTTATTTTTGTTACTGGAATTCCGGTCCACTTGCTAATAACAGCACAAATATCATCTTCACCAACAGCTACACCAGAACCTTTACTTATTGTTTCTTCTGCAATTTTTTTACGTTCAACTGCATCCCTAATTCTATCACGGAATTTAGCAGCTTTTTCGTAGTTATCAGCAATCAATGCTTCTTTTTTTTCTGCTTCGTAACTAGCAATTTCTTCTTCAATTAGCAATATTTCACGAGGCTTAACGTTTGAATGAACTTTTGCTTTGCTACTAGCCTCATCAATCAAGTCAATTGCTTTATCTGGTAGTGACCTATCCATAATGTATCTATCAGATAATTTTGCAGCAGCAACAATTGCCTCATCCAATATTTTTACTTTATGAAAAGCCTCGTAACTATCTCTTAAACCCATTAATATTTTAATTGTATCTTCCACACTTGGTGGATTTACCATAACAGGTTGAAATCTACGTTCTAATGCTTTATCTTTTTCAATATATTTGCGATACTCATCGGTTGTGGTTGCACCAACAGTTTGGAACTCACCTCTTGCCAAATAAGGTTTTAACATATCAGCAGGATTTATTTCACCTTTATCGGAACCAACTTGCATTAATGTGTGAATTTCATCAATAAACACAATAATGTTTTTGTTTTGACTAATAGTTTCAATCAAATTTTTTAATCTTTCTTCAAGTTCACCACGATATTTGGTTCCAGCCATTAATCCACCAAGTTCTAAACTATAAATTGTTTTCCCTTTTAAAATTTCTGGAACTTCGCCTTTTGCAACACGCAAAGCTAATCCATAAACAATAGCACTTTTACCAACACCAGCTTCACCAATTAATACTGGGTTATTTTTTGTTTTTCGACACAAAATTTCAATAACGCGTTCAATTTCGCCATCTCTACCAATAATTGGATCAATTTTGCCTTCCCTTGCTCTTAATGTTAAATCTTGTCCCATTTCAAGCAACGACTGTGGCAAAACACTATTTTGTGAATTATATTGTTTGTTGTTATAACTGGATTCGTAATTATTTGTGTTGCTTGTTGCACCAAAATCAAAATTTGAACCAAAATTATTATATGTTGTTCCTGTTTCAGCTTTTAAAACTTGTAAAACACTATTTTTAAGGTCGTTAATATTAACCCTAAAATTACGTTTTAAAATACTAACAGCAACACTATCATCGCCCAATAAAAGCGAAACCA
>CALDPW010000023.1 GCA_937911885.1 uncultured Clostridia bacterium
TAAAGTCTTTTATAGCAGCACTATTCATTGCACCATCTAAGTCACTATTATTATATTTATTTCCAAATGATAAATTTTCTTTTATTGAACCTTTAAATAATAATGTTTTTTGTGGTGTATATGAAAATATATCTCTTAGTGATTCAATATTATATTCTTTTATGGGATTTATAAAAATATGCAATGCGTTGTGATGGCCGTCAAGTTCAACAGTATACTGCCCTACACCTGCGGAAAATTTAATGTTTCTGCCGTTAATTTGGCACGAGAAAAAGGATCATTTATTAATTTTGACACAGTTCAACAAGCACCATATTTTAATTACTACACTTCGCAAAATGAGCATGTGGTTTGGTTTGAAGATGCTCGTAGCACATATGCACGATTAAAATTTGTTGCCGATTATAACTTGGCTGGGGTTAGTTATTGGACAATAAATCAATATTTTCCACAAAATTGGTTAGTGTTAAATTCAATGTATAAAGTAAAAAAATTAATATAAAAAAAATAGGCGTTATGCCTATTTTTTCTTTTTACTTACAATGTGTGAAACGCCCATAATGTTGTTAACTGGCAAACTAAAACACATACCTTTGTTTTCGTGTGTTAAATTTGCATCATCACAAATACTTTTCATAATTTCGTTGCGACGCTCGGTTGGAACAACAGTTAAAACCATTTCTTTTTCAGGGTGAATTTTAATGCCTAAAATATCTTCATTTTCGTGCACACCGGTTCCTCTGGCTAAAATAATGGTACTGCCACTTGCTCCCGATTTTTGTGCAGATTCTACTACATAATCCGAAAAACCACGGTTGATAATTGTAATAATTAAATCATATTTTTGTTCTTTTTCCATATTATTCTCCTAATGCAAAAGTGAATAATTGCAACAATTGTTTTGTTGCGCTGCTTAGCTTAATGCTAAACACAATTCCATTTTTGCTAAGATTTAGTTTTAAGTCGCTATATAGTGTTTCCACAATAGCTTTACATTGCTCTGCTTCAACCAGTGCGGCCACTACATCACGTTCAACAACGCCAAATCCAAACAGACTTGCCACTTCCGATTCGGCAGTGCCTTCGGCGTTAAATATTAGGGCATTATAAATGTGATTTGCTTCCAAAATTTCTAGCACAATATCGCCATCTCCACGGTTGCAAACAACTGTAACCATTTCAAGTGGTGATTTCATTTTAAGTTTTTTAGGTTTTGAAGCTTTTGTTACTTTGGAAGGTTTTTTTATTTTATTTTCCATATTAGTCTCCAAAATCAAATTCTATAATTTCGCAAGGTGCAACGTTTCTTGGTCGTTGTTTTGCTTTTTGATAGTTAGTAATAACTTTATAAATTGATCCAACAATTAATATTGATAAAATTGGAAGGGTGGCAATTAGTGATACAGTTCCAAATGCTCCCGTTAAAATGTTTGTTCCACAAGCTTCACATATTCCCATAACAAATGGCATTATAAAACTTGTTGCCATGCTGCCACTTGCAACACCACCAGAGTCGAATGCAATTGAAACAAAAATGTTTGGAACAAATAAGCATAACAGAATGCAAATAGCAAATATAGGAGCTATTATATAAATAAAATTAATATTAAACAAAACTCTTAATACGGCCAAAACCAAACTTAAAGCAACACCAATTGAAACTGTTATCATCATAACTTTTTTAGAAATTACACCGTTTGTTATTTCGGCAACTTGATTATTTAAAACGTGCACTGCTGGTTCGGCAAACACAATAAAGAAACCAATTAAAGCGCTAATTGGAACTAATAACCAACTAACATTTGAGTTTGCTATTTGATATCCTAATACGCTAGCAATAGGGAAGAAACCAACCATTGTGCCTGTTAAGAAAATAACAATGCCTATATAAGTGTATATAATACCAAAAATCAATTTAAAAATTTTTGATTTTGGCAATTTTAAGTAAAGTGCATTATAAGTAAAGAAGAATAAAATAATAGGGGATAATACTAACAAAATTTCGCCCATATTATCAACAATGCTTAATCCAATTTCTTGCATTAGTTTGGCAAAATTGCCATCGGTTGAAATTGTTGCAACGGTTTGCGCTGCTTGTGAAGATTCGCCAACAATAATTGATAACAACATTACACAAATAATTGGGCCAACACTGGTTAGTGCAATAAGACCAAAGCTATCATCATCGCTACCTTTTGTTCCTCTTACGGCGCTAACACCAAGGCCAAACGATAATATAAACGGAACCGAAATTGGTCCAGTTGTTACAGCACCTGAATCAATGCTAACAGGTAAAAATGAATTTGGAACAAAAAATAACAAAATAAATACAATTGTGTAGGCAATAATTAAAACTTTTGTAATGCTAACTTGAAATATAATGCGCATAACAGCAAGCGCTAAAAATATACCAACACCAAGTGCAACAATGCTCATTAGTAGCCATTTGTTTATTGCAGAAACTTGCGATGCAAGAACTGCTAAATCTGGCTCGGCAATTGTAATAATAAATCCAAGTAATAAACTTAGAAACAAAAATAGATATAATCTACGAGATTTTGATAGGTTACCACCTACATATGCACCCATGTTTAACATACTGGATTCGGCTCCAATATTAAACAAACTCATACCAAAAATCAAAAAAAACGAAGCTATAACAAGTTTAGCAATGTCATAACCAGTTAAACTAGCAATTGTTATGCCTAAAACCAAAACAATTGTTGAAATTGGAAATATTGAAATAAAACTTTCTTTTACCTTTGATAAAAATACTTTCACAATAAGTCCTAACAAATTTTTCTATGTAAAGTATAACAATTAAACAAAAGTATATCAAACAAAATTTTGTTTTTATATTTATTTACTAAATATAAAATATGTTATAATATAGTATAAACATTGTTTGGAGTTATTATGGAAGAATTAAAAGCATCAGATTTACAAAAAGAATTTATTGAAATTTATAATACAAACATTAAGCGTGAGGGTAGTCAAAAATTGTTAGAATGGTTGCAATCAACCGATTTTTTTACTGCACCAGCTAGCACAAAATTTCATTCCAACATTGAAGGTGGTTTGTGTTTACATTCTATTAATGCATATAAAAGATTTAAAAAAATTATACAAGATGAATATGGTGCAGAATATTCAAATGTTATTAGTGATGAAAGCATTGCAATAATTGGGTTGTTGCATGATGTTTGCAAAGCTAATTTTTATAGTATGGAATATCGCAATGTTAAGGTTGATGGTGCTTGGGTTCAAAAACCATACTATGCTGTTGATGAAGATTTACCTTATGGACATGGTGAAAAATCTGTTTATATAATTAATGGTTTTATTAAGTTAACACGAGAAGAAGCTTTGGCAATTAATTGGCACATGGGTGGATTTGATGCAAGAGTTAAGGGTGGCAGTTTTTCGTTTTCGCAAGCTTATTATAAGTATCCTGTAAGTGTGTTGTTTCATGTTGCCGATGTGTTAACAACATATTTAGATGAAGTTGTTTATAACTAAAATTAGTAAAAATAATAATTAAATTAAGGGTGTTGTTTATGGGTGAAAAATTAACAGATGAACAGTTTGTTAGGGCTTTAAATTTATCAACAAAATTGGAAATTCACCACTGAAATGCAAATTGCAAGTGTAATTGCAAAAGCAAAAAATAAGGAATTAATTATTTCGCAAATAGAAAAAATAATAACAACAAACAGTGAACAAGACTTTTTAAATAAGCTAAATAGCTTGTAAAAAAACAACAAAAATAGGTGCTATGCAAAGTGTTATGCATAGCAATAAAAAATGGCTTTGTTGTGTATTTATTACTACATAATATAAATAAAAAAATAACCACATTAATTGTGGTTATTTTTGGTTTTTATCAAGCATTGTTTCAAACTCTTTAATAAATTGCATAAAGTGAGTTACATCAGTAAATTTTCTGTAAACCGATGCAAATCTAATGTAGGAAACTTCATCAATCAATTTTAGTTTTTCCATTACCATTTCGCCAATTTCGCTTGATGAAATTTCTGGTTTTAAACTGTTTTGAATTTGTTGAGTAATTTCATTTACCATTCTATCAATTTGAGCAGCAGTAACTGGTCGTTTTTCGCAAGCACGAATAATGCCTTGTTTTAGTTTTTGAGGATTATATTCTTGGCGACTTTGATCATTTTTAATAACCAAAATAGGAATCATTTCAACGGTTTCAAATGTGTTAAATCTTTTTCCACATTCAGGGTTTAAACACTCTCTTCTACGACGAATTGAGTTTGTTTCTTCGTTATATCTTGAATCAATAACTTTACTATCGGAGTATCCACAAAAAATGCATTTTATATTAAAGTTAAATTTTTAGAATTATTTGTCGCAACCTCGTACTCTTTACTCATAGTAATCGCTTTTGTTGGACAATAAAAAGAACAATTTCCACAAAAAATACATTTCATAACAAAATTTTTCCTTATTAATTAATCTAATTTATTATAGCAATTATTACTATTTGAGGCAATTAATTAACTGCTGTATCTTGTGGGGGATTATTAATTGTTTCACTATTTGTTGTGGTGGTGGCTATTTGTGGGTTGTTGAGTGGGTTTAATTCAACCAAAATAACATCTTTGCCAATTTTGCATATTTTATGGAATGGTATAAATATATCTTGATTGTTTTTAAAGAATGAAAAAAAATTGCGTTCACCCGGAACAACTATGCCTGTTATTTTGGCTGAACGCGAATCAAACACCAAATCAACAATATTTCCTAGTGCTTTTCCATCGCAAATATTAACAACTTCTTTTGCTCTTAAATCGCAAAAAGATATTTCCATATTTTCTTATCCTAAAAAATTAATATTTCCACTACTTAATATATATGAAATATAACGCTAAAAATTACATTTAATGCTGAATATTGGTGTAATTATGCACATAATTTATGTTATTTTATGCAATCTAATAACAAAGGGGATAAGTTATGCCAATAGGGTTTGTTGTGTTTGGAATATTATTTTTATATTTCTGTTTTTATTTTACTAAACAAAAAATTATACCTTTAATTTGTTGTTTTCTTTTTTGCTGTTCGTATTTATTTTTGCCATTAACTTTAACAAAATTTTCTATAAACATTTTTATTGTGTTGCCTTTGTTAATTATGTTTGTGTATATGTTTGCAATCAATAAAAAGTATAGTTTTGTTTATTTATCTATTTTGTTTAATTTTTGTTATGTTTTTATTGTTAAAATAAACAGTGATTATTTAACAATTTTCAACCCTTTTGTTGCCAGTGTTATTTTGATAATTGTTTCTATGTTTGTTGGTGATAAAATGGCTTTAATACATTATTATTGTTTAAGTTATATTTTAATGTTGCTAACAAATATTGCCTTGGAACAGCCAATGGGTTTTGTTAATATTGCAACGGTGGATGTGTTAAGTTTTGTTATTGTTTCGTTTGTTATTAGCGAAATTATAATTTTTTTATTAAATCAAATCAAACTACTTATTAGGAGAAAAATATGAAAAAAATAATAGCGTTATTATTTGTTATGTTGTGTTGTTTAATATTAAAAAACAATATTGTTGTTTTTGCTAATGAGCCTAACAATCATTTTTTTATTTATACTGTTGATAATGAATACTTATTTGAAAAAGAAGATATTGCGTTAAATGATATTTATATTGCCAAAGATTTAAAAATGTATGAAATTACACATATTGATTATAGTCAAAACAAAGCGTTTGCTAGGTTTGTTAAACAGCTAAAAAAACCAAATGTTAGTGTTAATAAACATCCAACACAAATATCAACCAATAATAAAAAAATCGGGCTGTATTTAACTCATAACGACGAAAGCTTTGTTCCATCCGATGGCTACGATAGCATTTATGGTGCAGGTGGAATCCATGATGTTGCACGTGCGTTAAAAAATAGTTTGCAGCAATTGGGGGTTGAGGTTGAATTAAACGAAACATTACATATTCCACATGATTATTTAGCTTATTCTAGAAGCGAAAAAACTGCCAAAACATTATTAAAAAACAATGCCGATGCTGTTTTTGATATTCATAGAGATGGCACATCTCGAAGTTATTATGCCACAAATTATAATGGAGAGGAAAGGTGCAAGATTCGTATTGTGGTTGGGCAGGCTAACCCAAACAAGGATGAAAATTTGCAGTTTGCATTAAGTTTATTAAGTGTTGCTGAAAAAATGTATCCTTGGTTGTTTGCTGATATTTATTTTGCAAAGGGGCATTATAATCAGGAATTAAATAACAAAATGTTATTGTTTGAAATGGGAACATATCTTATCGAAAAAGAATTGGTGTTAAATAGTGTAACGCCACTTGCAAATGTTATTAATACTGTATTATTTAACACAACAATTAATGAAGAAAATGGGGATTTGGTTGTTGGTGGAACTGTTAGTGAAACAACTCCAACTATAAACGAGCATTTAAACAAAGTTACCAAATCTAACCAATTTGTTTTAAATGTTTCGGTTATACTTACTTGCGTGTTAGTTGTGGTAGCGGCAGTGGCGTTTTTTGTTCCTTTAATAATATTAGATAGTAACAAAGAATAGAGTATTGTTTTTTTTGTTTGGATAAAAAATTTTAAACATTTTTTTAATGGTGTCAAAATTTTAATTTATTGAGAGTAATTGAGTTGCTATAATTGCATATTTAAAGTAAAATATTAAAAGAAAAATTAGGAGTTAAAATGGAAAGACCATTAGTTGCAATTGTAGGCAGACCAAATGTTGGTAAAAGTACATTTTTTAATAAAGTTTGTGGAGCTCGCAAAAGCATAGTAAAAGATATGCCGGGCGTTACACGTGATAGAATTTATGGAGACGCTGAATGGTGTGGCCATGCTTTCACACTGGTTGATACTGGTGGGTTAGATGTTAAAAATAAAGATGAATTCCAACAAAACATAACTCGTCAAGCAGAACTTGCAGTTGAACTTGCTCAAGTTGTTTTATTGTTTGTTGATGGAAAACAAGGATTATTACCAGCTGATTATGATGCTGCTGATTTCTTACGTAAATATAAAGTTGCAATTGTTTTAGTTGTT
>CALDPW010000024.1 GCA_937911885.1 uncultured Clostridia bacterium
AACAGCGCTAACACCCTTAATTTTTGAGTTTTTAGCAATATCTAATTGTGATACAACACTATACACTTTGTTAAAATCATCAAATGTAACAGTATAGTTATGTTCACAGCTAATTGGATATTTTTTAGCTCTGCGACTAATTTCGCCAAGATTTAAAAATACTTTACCTGCACCAATAATCTCATATTCGTCATCTAAATTAAGTGCCCAATCTAAACCACTAATTTGTTCTAAAACATAATCTTTAACAGCATTATTAAATTCTGTTGATGATAAGTTAGCAAATTTTTCAGTTAAACTAACTGCACCAAATGGCAAGATTTGTGTATTTAAAATGTTTCTACGGTTATATAATAAAACTTCAGTAGCAAACTCTGATACGTTAATAATTAATCCCTTTGGTTTGTTAAACGAATTAATTACAGCAGTATAAATATAACCAATTTCTTCTTCATATGGTAAAATGTTAAATTTTAAGTTTGTAATCGAGAAAATCTCATTTAAAAAGCCATTTTGATTTTTTGCTTCGGCAAGTTTATTTGAAGCAACACATATGGTTTCAACAATTTGTTGTTCATCTATCATTCTTTTAAATACAGAAAGAACAGTAACAACTTCTTTAACAATTGTTGATTTTATAATATTTTCTTGTTCAAAATCTTTTAATAAATTACAAGGTACACATACCCTATCATAAACTAAAAATGATTTGTTTTTGTTAACTTCGGCAAAAACCAAATTTAAGCTTGAAGTATTTAATTCAATAATAGCAATTTTTTCCAATATAAAAACTCCTTAAACATTTCTAGCATAGTTTTAAATAAAACTTTTAAGCATTAATACTATAACATATTTTATTATTTTTGTATAGACTCTAAATGCAAATTTAAATAACTTTTTTCAATAATTAAAAAAATTCGTATGCAAAAAGCAAACGAATTATTTTTAGTCGTTAGGTGTAATAGCTCCTACTGGACACATACCCATGCAAGCACCACATTTAATACATTTTTTTGGATCAATAACTGAAACCCCATTTTTTAATGAGATTGCTCCTACTGGGCAAACGCCAACGCAAGCGCCACATCCAACGCAAACATTTTTATCTACTTTCATAATTAGTCTCCTAAATTAATCTACGATAAATTTTAACAAATTTGTATGTTTTTTGCAACCAAACTTTTTATTTTTAACAAAAAAATAAAGCACTAATGCGCCTTATAATTTATAAATTTTTGCAATCTTATACTTAACTTTTTTGCAACATTTATCTTTAATTATTTCAACAATAGTTGTAATTGCCTGAAACAACCCAACAAGCAATAAAAAAATTCCAAACAAAATTTTTAATATTTGTGAATTAATATTAACTGCAATTAAACTAGCAAAAATTGATGCTATTAATCCAGTAATTAATATTGGAACACCAACCTTAAAATCAACTAATTTATTCTTTATGTGAATAATCAAACTAACAATAGCACATGGTATAAAAGCCAATAAATTAAGCCCTTGTGCTTGTTTTTGCATAGTATTAAAAAATATAACTAAAACAGGTATTAAAAGAGTTCCTCCACCCATACCCATACCTGCAACAACACCAGATAAAACACCTGCTAACACAAACCATAAATTATCCATACAAACCTCAAATTAACATTTTTATTGCGCCAGCTATAATAAGCAAACTAAACACTATTCGAAGCACAACATTGTTTATATTTTTTAACAACAATGCTCCTAACACTCCACCCAAAACAAAGCCGCCAGATACAAAACTTGCCATGTTCCAATTAATGTTTCCATTTAACAAATAAACAACAAAACTTGCAATGCTTAATGGCAACATAATTAATATTGTGGTGGCGTGTGCCTTTTTGTCGGCAACACCCAAAAGTGCAGTTAGCGTTGGAACACAAACCATACCTCCACCACCACCCCAAAACCCATTAATAAAACCAATAAAAAAACCTATGGTTAGCAAACAAATAAAATTTAATATTTTGTTTGGCGTTTTTGTTAGCTTAAAACAGTTTTTTGTTGGCAATTTTTCAATGTTTTGAGTTTTATGCAAATAAACAATATTAACCTGATTTAAATATGTTTTGTTAGCCTTAAATTTAACTTTTAGCCTTGGCTTAATTTCATTTTTATCGGGCTTAACAATAACAATCATTTTGCTTATTATTTCTGCTTTTTTTGCAACACAATTTAATCCTGCACGTTTCAAAAATGGCTTAATTTTTAATATTGCAAACCTATAAACTCCCACTTTTTTATTGTGAGTTTGTTTTATTAATTTCTTTTTAAACAAAACGCTATTCATGGTTTTATTTTGTGTAAAAAAATATTATATATGACTAAAATTTTTTATTTGCAACATACTAAAATAAAATTTCCAATTTTTACCATTTATTATTGTGGTTTAATTGTAAAAATTGTAAGTGTGTGGCGTGCAATTAATTTAATTTAGTTGATTAATATATATATATTTAATATAATATTAATTGTTATACACAAATCTATAAAGAACGGTGAATTATGGCTAATAAAAAAGAAAATATAATAAAATTATACATCTGTTAATTTGTTTTGTCAACCAAAACTCTTCGACAAAAAACGACATAGTTAACTATTCGTTTCAATTTACAATCACATATAATAAAAGAGGCATGATTTCTCAATTATTATAATTAAGCTTTTAAATCTTCTAGTTGATATTTTAAGTCGCCGTAAGCAACTGCCCCTGTTTTGAATGCTTTATTAACACCAGTTACAAGAACAAAGAATGCTAAACCTGCACCAAATGCGCCTGCTGCTTTTTTAGTTAATG
>CALDPW010000025.1 GCA_937911885.1 uncultured Clostridia bacterium
ATTTTACTATTTTCAATATTCTGGTAATATTTCATTAATAATTTAACGTAAAACATTAAATATAAGGAAAATAAAAAAACTCTTAAATCATATTTATCAAGATTTAATCTATCTTTAGGAATAATTAAAAAAACAATAAAAACTGTTAAAGCTAAAGAGAAAATAACTAAAAGTTTTTTATTAAAAACTCTTTAGCAAGGTTTTCACCCTCTACCCCAACAATGTTTTTCATATTAATCCTTTACAAAGTTTTTAATAAATGATTTTCGATGTTCAACACATGGCCCAAACTTTTTCAAATTTTCAATATGCTCTTTTGTGCCATATCCTTTATGTTTTTTTAAGTTATAATTTGGATATTTTTCATCAAGTTCCAACATTAATCTATCACGGCTAACTTTTGCCAAAATTGATGCACAGGCAATACTATAACTCAGCGCATCACCTTTAATAATAGATTCGCAAATAATATTTGGTTGATTTATTTTAACAGCATCAATAAGCACAACTTCTGGCTTTATTGATAGGTTTTTTATTGCATTGTTCATTCCTAATTTTGTTGCTTCAAGTATGTTTATCTTGTCAATTATATCAACATTTACATACTCAATATCAAAAAAATATGCCGCATCAATTATTTTATCAAATAATTCATTTCGTTTTTTTTCGGTTAACTTTTTGCTATCATTAACACCATCAATTATCTTATCTGCATCAAGTGGCATAATTACACTTGCAACACACACTGGTCCTGCAAGTGGACCTCTGCCAGCTTCATCAATACCAGCAATAACAGTGTAACCTTGACTTAAATATTTGTTTTCGTAGTCTAGCATATTACTCATTTGGTTTACGATCCTTAACAGTTAATCTTTTAATATCATCGGGAGATTCAAGCGAAATAGCACCCAATCTGTTTGCCTTAAAATCATTTATTAAAGCAGCAGCCCCTCTATCATAATCCAACTCACCACCACGTAATAAAAAGCCACGACTAACACAAATCTTTTCTAAAATGTTAATTGGTTCATCATTTAAATCAAAATCAATTTTATAACGAGTTTTTAAAATGTTTTCATCAATTTTATTAATATCAACAATAAAATCCAAACTTAAACTAGGAACATCTAAAACTTCTTCCTTAATTGATCCAATATATGCCAAATGGTGTGCAACTTGATTATTATCAAACGCTGGCCATAAAGTTCCTGGAGTATCTAACAGTTCAATCCCATTAGCAATTTTTACCCATTGTTTAGCTTTTGTTACACCTGGTCGATTACCAGTTAAGGCTTTACCTTGACCACACAAATTGTTAATTAATGTGCTTTTTCCACTATTAGGAACACCTAACACCATAGCCCTTAAAATAGCTTTAACGCCTTTTGCTTTTAATTTTTCAATTTTAGCATTTAAGGCATTTTTTATGGCAAATTCAACTTTTTTAGCTGTTCCACTTTCGGTTGAATTTAACATTATACACTCACCCGAAATGCTTTTAAAGTGTTGTTGCCATTTTGCTGTAATATTAGGATTTGACATATCACATTTATTTAAAATGTAAATAATAGGCTTACCTTCGACTAAATTATTAAGTTTTGGGTTTACGCACGAAAAAGGTGCTCTAGCATCAAGCACATAAATAATTGCATCAACTACTTTTATTTCTTTTTCCATCATGCGAAGGGCTTTTGTCATATGCCCAGGGAACCATTGAATAATCATTTTTAATCCTTTTTTAATAAATCTGGTCTGTATTTTTTTGTTTCAATAATTTTTTGTTCTTTTTTCCATTCCTCAATTAGTTTGTGATTTCCACTAAGTAATACATCTGGAACTTTTATTCCCATAAACTCTTGAGGTCTAGTATATTGTGGATATTCAAGCAATCCATCCGAAAAACTTTCATCATTAACGCTTTCGCTGTTGTGCAACACGCCATCTAAATATCTACTAACCGAATCAACAAGCGCCATTGCTGGTATTTCACCACCTGTTAACACAAAATCGCCCACGCTAATTTGTTCGTTAACACACAATGAAATTATGCGTTCGTCAATACCTTCGTAGTGACCACAAATAATAACTAAATGTTCAATATTTTTAGCAATTGAAACAACCTTTGCTTGACTTAAAGGAGTTCCTTTTGGCGACATATAAACAACATAACTATTTGGTGTTAAAACACTTTGCAAAGCATCATAAATAGGTTGAGGCGTTAACACCATTCCAGCACCACCGCTAAAAGCATAGTCATCAACTTTTTTATGTTTGTTTTTTGAAAAGTCCCTAAAATTCACAATATTAATTGATAAAATACCCTTTTCTTGTGCCTTGCCTAACAAACTTGTTTGCAAAGGAGTAAACATCTCTGGAAACAATGTTAAAATATCTATTTTCATGCAAGAACCTCGTTAAGTATATTTAAATCAACTTCAACAATTTTATTATCATCATCAATATTAATTACCAAGTTTGGAATTAATGGAAACATTTTTCCATTATCCAATGTTACAACATCGGCAGCACCATAAAAATCAATATTTGTTACAACACCAATTTGTTTGTTGTTTGCCATTATAACATAATTAAGAATTGTGTCAGGTTTTTCACTTTCGTCCACAAGTGCATAAATTGGAGAATTAACCAAATGCTCCATTTGATTTATATGAGTAAATTCCTCAACAGCAATCACATAAAATCCACCCCTATCAACAATTTTTTTAATATGATATTCGTTATTGTTAATAAAGATTGTTTTAAGTGTAGGAATTTTTGTAACATATTCACTTAAAGCTCTTAATCTAAATTCGCCTTTTAATCCTTGTGTTTTTGTTAGTGTTCCAACTTGTATTTTTTTCATAAACTCTGCCTTTTTATAGTTATTTTTTTAACATTGCATAGTAGCCATATTACAATATTATTTTAACACAAAGCATTTAACATAACAACATAAAAAAATAAAAGAGTAACTAATTACTCTCTTATTTTGCTTCGTTTATTTTAACAATAAAACGTTTTTTGGATTTTGCACTAGCAGATTTAACAATTGTTCTAATTGAATTTGCAATTTTTCCACCTTTTCCAATTACTTTTCCAAGATCATCAGCTGCAACTTCAACATTAACAATTGAAACCTTTTCGCTTTCTTCTTCGGTTGAAACTTTAACTTTATCAGCATCAGTAACCAAAGATTTAATTATATATTCAACTAATTCTTTCATGCACTTCTCCTATTATTTGCTTTGTTTTTTCTTTTTATCAGCCTTAGGAGCAGTTTTTGCTGTGCTTGCTGCAATAACGCCAGCTTTAACTAATACTGTTTTTGCAGTTTCAGTTGGTTGAGCACCGTTATCTAGCCAATATTTAGCGCGTTCAACTTCAATTTTTACTTCAGCAGGATCTTTAAGTGTATCGTATGTTCCAAGTTTTTCAATAACTTTACCATCTCTTGAACGACGAGAATCAGCAACAACAACACGATAGAAAGGTGCTTTTTTATCTCCTAGACGAGTTAGTCTAATTCTTACTGCCATGATTTTTCTCCTTTTTAGTATTTATATATTTGCAATTTTTTTGATTAAAAAAATTTAAAAACCTACATAAATGGGAAACGGAAACGTCCCTTATTTGAGCTAACTTGCTTCATCAATTCTTTTGATTGATAGAATTGTTTTAATAGCGAGTTTACCTCTTGAATACTTGTGCCAGAACCAGCTGCAATTCTTCTTCTTCTGCCAGCATTTCGCGGAAAAGGACGACGAAATAACGAGAAAAATCCTCCTTGCCGGACAGAAATTCTCCGATGCTGACCTGCAGGCCGCTCTGGACGCTTACACCGCTGCTATCGACGGTGTTCTGTCCCAGATGACCGAGCAGGACTTCAATGACCTGATGGATCAGGCAATCGCTGTTCAGCCTGAGGTTTAATTACATTAAGAATGCACTTCCTCCGACACACAAGTGCCGGAGGATGTTGCTGAGAAAGGAGCGTTCCTATGAACAAGTTGATTGATCTTGTGCAGGACGTGGCGCTGCTGTGGAGCAAGTACTCTACGTTTTATTTAAACGGCATTAAGAATACCCTGATCCTGGCGCTGGTGGCAACAGCAATCGGCTGCATTATCGGCCTGGCCTGCGGTGTGCTTAACACCATTCCTTATAGCAAGAACGATAATATTATCAAGCGGTTTTTGCTGAAGCTGATCCGCATTGTGGTGCGTATTTATGTGGAAGTTTTCCGTGGCACCCCCATGGTGCTGCAGGCGGTGTTTATCTTCTACGGTCTGCCTTACTTTACCGATAAT
>CALDPW010000026.1 GCA_937911885.1 uncultured Clostridia bacterium
CATTATTTAAAAATTCAACATTGATGTTTATATCATCCAACACCTTTGAAACTTCTTCTTCACTGCGAGCATTTATATTGTGTTCATATAAATAAACCCCAATTGCCCTATAAAGTTCGCCAACATTTACATGATAAATATTTAGTAGTTTTGCTATTTTTTTAGCAACTGTACTTTTTCCCGATCCACTTGGACCATCAATTGCAATTGTAATCATTAATTATTTCCTATTTGCTATTTTTTAACAACAGTTCAAGTTCTTGTTTTGTTAATTTTTTATACTTACCAAGTGGCAAGTTTCCAATTGGTAATGACCCAATTTTTATTCTGCATAAGTATTTAACTTTTAATCCAACAGCCTCAAACATCCTTCTAACTTCACGATTTTTACCCTCATGAATAGTTATATCTAGCTGATATCTGCCACCTTCCAATTTTTTTTGATTGGTAATTTGTGCTGGTTTAGTTACATAATCTTCAAGTTTAACACCGTTTTTAATTTGGCTTAATTCAGATATTGATGGTTGACGATTTAGTTGCACTTGATATACTTTGTTAATTTCATTACGTGGATGAATTAACAAGTTTGCAAAATCACCATCGTTTGTTAGTATTAACATACCTTCGGTATTACAGTCCAATCGACCAACAGGATATATTCTATCCTCCATTTTTCCTATTAAATCCAATACAGTATGACGACCTTGTTCATCCTTAACGGTTGTTATGTAACCAATTGGTTTATTAAGCAATAAATAAATTTTGTTAAGCGTTGGCTTAACAACAACATCATTATATTTAACAACATCAGTTTCTGATATTTGAGTGCTTAAATCAGTAACTACTATATCATTAACCTTAACCTTGCCATTTTTTATAAAATCTTCAACTTTTCTGCGGCTAGCAATATTACACTTAGCCAAATAACTATTTATTCTCATACTTTATTCATTTTATTATAATTGTTAAAAAAAAGCAAACAAAGTATAAATACCTGTTTGCAAAATTAGTTAATTAAACCAATTGTTAATAATTGTATCAATTTTATGTTTAAAATCTATATTGTCACATTCATCAATAGAATAAAGTTCGCATGAATATATGGGAGTATTTTCATATTTAACCACCACATTACCAACCACAGTAGTTGTTGCAACAGGAGCATTAACACTATCAAACAAATTATATTCAACACTATATTTATTTTCCTCATCTTTTAATATAGTTTTACTATAACCTTTTAATGTTGCAACTGATACCTCATCCTTATTCCCATTTATTACAGGAACAACTCCAACATAATCATATGGTAAAACAAACTGCTTGGTTGTATAGCGACTTAACGCATTAGTTGTTAATCTATCACACTCTTCAAACATAGGCCCACAATTTAGCACCACCGAAATAATTCTCATACCATCTTGATCACACGCATTAACCAAACACCTACCAGCATTATCGGTAAAACCCGTTTTGCCACCTATACACCCTTTTTGAGTAAACAATAGTTTATCCTTATTTTTTAGATATCTAGTTTGATACTCCCCACCACCAAACACTTTATTTTTGGTTGAAATAACTTCAACAAACTTATCATTATTTAATGCATAAGCAGTAATTAATGCCAAATCATTTAAATATCTATTATTCACTATTTCGTAGTTGTTATTTGCTAACTCCAAACTTTTCTTGTGGGTTTCTAATATAGAAAAAGATTCGTTGAATCTTGTCCAAGTTTCGTTTATTTTTATTTCAAGTTCTTCCATTGCTAACTTCTCATTTTCGTTGGCAATTTGTCTTCCTAAACTAGCTTGTCTCTCTTCTCTTGTAGCTTTATAGAGTGAAGCAATGTTGTATTTAACTCCTACACCCACATACCAATAGTTTAGATTTTTGTTGATAGGGGGAACTTCTATGGTAATCGGACCTTCAAGTTTATCTCCTGCAAAGGCAACAATTGTCGGAATCTTCTGAGCTCTAACAATTTTCAGACTGTTTTCACTCTCTTCTTTTTGCAATTGAGCCAGTCTAATGTCAGGAGAAGTTGCAATTGCAATGGTCAACCATTCGTTCTCTTCTTTTGGAATAGGCAATTCATTAATTATTTGTTTGTCTATTTTGATCTTTGTGTTGGTTGGAAGTTCTAACAAAATACGAAGCCTATTTTGGGCTGTTGTTAAATTGTTTTTTACTTGGGTTAAAGCTAATTGTAGATTTTGCAATTGTAATTCATATCGTGTAATATCATTTTTTAGGGCTAACCCTTCTTGTGCTTTTAGCAGAATATCATCTACTAATTTTTGAGTTTGTATAATGTTTTTTGAATAGATTTCTTTTTGATTCTCTAAGTGAAATATTTGTAAATATTCTCTGAGAAGAGCAAATTTAATATCTTGTTTACATTTTAATTTTTGCATTTTTGTCTTTTGATAGGCTACTTCTGCGTTCTTTATGCTATTTTTTATTGCACCTCCGGAAAATAAGATCTGTGAAGCTTCTATACTGATATTGTTGCCAAAATGGGGCATTTCTCCTATTATTCCATTATCGAAATTTCTATCAGTAA
The DNA here is from genome assembly GCA_937911885.1 of uncultured Clostridia bacterium. GTDB lineage: Bacteria > Bacillota > Clostridia > Christensenellales > UBA1242 > UBA6345. The sequence goes on from CALDPW010000026.1 coordinate 2,567, forward strand.
TCCATGCATTCCCTAGGTAACTGGCTGAAAGTGAAAAATCAATAGATGGAAGCAAAGCATTTTTTGTGCATAGATCTGAAAAGCTTTTTTGCATCGGTAGAGTGCGTGGATCGCGGCTTGGG
>CALDPW010000027.1 GCA_937911885.1 uncultured Clostridia bacterium
CACCTTGATCTCAGGTTCATTACAGCTGGCAAAAACAGCCACTGCTGCAAACATAATCGATATTATTCTTTTCATTATTGTATGTTTTATCTAGTTAAAAAGATCCTAAATTAATAATGTGATGGTCAGACGCCTCAACATCGGAAATGATACCATCATATGACAATTCCTCATTTCCCAAAGAGTATCCTCTCAAACTTACTACAAGTGGAGCAACAGAAAAGTATCCGTCCAATCCTGCCTCCACATCTTCTTCTGTTCATATCAGTTCTCCATGTCCGTTATTTACTATAACATTATACGAACTTACATGATCCAGAAAATCTGCGGAAGGTTTTACTGTCACCTTCATATTGAGCATATTGCAGATAAGTTTTACTGAGGTGGTGACGCCTGCACTAATTTCAAAATCAGTACTGCCACCATAGACAGGCTGCGCAAATGCAGCTGGCTCGGATTCATGCGAAGAAGCTGATATCGTATAGAATCCAGGCGCATTTTAATGACGAATTCGATTATGATTTGTTTAAAGGGCGTATTTTTGCTGTGCATTTGCATGATAATGTGACAGGTCCTGAAATCGTAACATCAAGGCTTGACGGGTCTATTTCCTCTGACTTGGAAACACCCTCTGCAGCGCAAATGAAATCAACAGCCAGATATCCGAATTTATCCGAAACATCAGATAACTCAGCAGAGCATCCGGCGAATAACAAAGCGGCTGCCAATATATTCAATAGCTTGTTTACCATAGTATGAAATAAGCTAAGGTATCTAAAAATGAGCTACTAATGTATCATCTTCATTATACTATCTACACCTACATCTTTCTAAAGATTCACAATCTACATTAACACAGTTGATGGCGATTAATAAATCTTTTATATCTTCTGGCTTCATAATTCTTTACTTTTTATTTACTGGTATTTGCAAGGTTTGTTTTGGAAATATTAAATCTGGGTTTTTAATATTGTTTTTTTCTGCGATAATGCTGAACAAAACACCACGACGCATAAAATTGCGCGCGATAATCCACAAACAATCACCACGACGAACGGTGTAATAAGTATCATCATCGCCTGTCATTTCTGGCATTATAAACTTGTGCAAAACGTGTCCGACAGTACGCCCATCGCCATCGTGCATACGTACAACCAATTCATATTCTTTGCCGCTTTCCAGTTCGCCAACATCAGCCCCAAAACCGAAATGTTTATAATCAGAAACGCGCGCGAACCCAACGTATTCGCCATTTAAAGTTAAAGATACACGCAATCTGGGCAAACCATCACCTGTCACAACAATACGACCAGAATCCAAATAATCGATTTTAGAAACGTTCAAATCATTATCCTGCAACAAAGATGGCGCTTGCAGTAAAGTACTGCCGTTTTTGGTCACCAACAAAGAAACAGAATTTTCAACGCCGTATTCAGAAACGTATAAAAAAACACTTTCTGCTGATTTAACTTCTGGATCTGTTCCGACCAAGACAATTGTATAATTTCCTGGTTTCCAAGCATTTTTAGGACTGTAAACAAATTCGCCGTCATTATTTGTTATTTCTGTTGCAACCACACGTCCATTTACCATAACGGAAACGCTTTTATTTGGCAGCCAACGACCAGCGACAATAACATCGCCATCTTTATCAATTCGAACAATATCAAATTCAGGCACGATTATTTCTTTTTTTTGAACGGCAGATACTTGCACAGGCGCATCAGGCACTAAAATAATGCTGGATGGGCGACTGACACGAACAAAAGCAACCCAAATTGCGATAAAAATTACCACAAAAGCACACAAAACAGGGAACCAATACGCACGCAACACAGAACATTGACTTTTAGTATTTTTTTCTGTCTTTTTTTTATCTTTTTTTAATGTTAATAAGGTGTTTATTTATTAAGCAAAAAGTTTGTTTTAAGCTTGAAATTATAAGGTTTTTTTAATAATTGGCTATTGATATTGTGATTTAATTAGTATATACTAATTATGTGGATGTTATATCGTGCAAGGGCAAAATGCCACATATTGACAATTTGTTAAAATTTTGATATAATTTCTATAATAAATCTATGGGCTTATAAATTTTTACCTTATATTTTATTTGGGAGAAAATCTATGAAAAAATTTTTAATTTATTTATCGGTTATTCTAGTAGCTGTATCACTTGGTTTTACAGTTTTTTATCTAACCCGTAATAACGAAAAAATTTATATTTCTACTTCCAGCGTATATATGCGTGAAGGTGAAGAGATTGATGATTTAAGCATTATTTGGGAAAACAAAAAAGCTTTTTCTGAATATGAGGTTTTATCAAGCAACGAAAATATTGCTGCTTACGATAAAACTACTGGAAAGCTTAAAGCAAAATCTGGTGGTATTGCAACCATAACCTTCAGAACTTCTAGTGTTAAATTTAGAAATCTATCTTGCCAAGTTTATGTTGGTGATGGATCACTTAACAATCCATATTATGTTACTAACGCTGATCAACTAAGACAAATTGGTGCATATACAACAGTTGGTGAAACAACTGAAATTAGATATGGCTTAGATGAATGCTACAAATTGGTTACAAATATTGATTTGTTAGATGGTTATAACGATACAGGTTTCTGGATTCCTATTGGAACTGGTAACGATAATGGTTTTACCGGAAGCTTTGATGGTAACGGATACACAATTTCTAATGTATCAGTTGATAAAGCTAGATTGGTTGAAGAACTTGCAGCATTAGAAGGTGTTGATCCTGGTGTTACAAACTATAACACATTTGTTAATGCTGGATTATTTAGCAAAGTTGGAATTAATGGTAGAATTTCTAATTTAAAAATAAATAATATCATTGTTCATGGTGCATACGAAAATGGTTATGTTGGTAGCGTTGCTGGTCAAAACTATGGAACAATTGAAAGAGTTGAAGTTTTAAATGGTCACCTTGATACAACTGGTGCAGCTGCTGTTGGTGGTATTACTGCTGTAAACATTTCGCAAGATGCAACAATTGATCCAGATGGTGAAGGTAGCCAACCTGCTGAATATGTTCGCTACACAGCAAGAATTGATCGTTGTGCTGCACAAGTTACAATGGGTATTGCAAAATCTGACATTCCTGAAGAACAAATTGTTACTGGTGTTGCTGGTAATGTTGGTGGTATTGTAGGAACAAACCATGGTGGAATTGTTATTTATTCATATTCAATGGGTGATGTGTATTTAAATAAAACAAGTGCTGTTAACTTTGGTGGTGTTGTTGGTGTTAATGCTACAAAAATGTTTGCAACACAAGATAGCAAATATTTATACAACTATGCTGGTGCACATGTTAAAGATAACTATTCATTAGTAGTTTTAAAAAATGGACAAGAAACATTAACTGATGCAACAATTGGTGGAATTATTGGTTCTAGCCAAGATGTTCCAGCGCTTGATCCAGAAGATAATGGTATTACAGCTGAGGAAGCTGGTTCTGCAAATAAAGTGGTTGGAAACTACTATAACAAAGAAAACTTAAATTTTGTTGAAACTCAACCAGGAGTTGATCCTGTTGTTACAGTTACATATACAGGTGTTGGCAAACATACAGTTGAAGGAGCTGTGGTTGCTGCTGCCGATAAAGATTACTTTATTCAAGGAAAAACAAGCAACGAACTTAAATTGCAAACAACATATTTAAGTCATAAAAATGTTGAA
>CALDPW010000028.1 GCA_937911885.1 uncultured Clostridia bacterium
CAAAGGACACTACGAAGGAATGTACTGTACACCATGTGAATCATTCTTCACAGAATCTCAGTTAGTAGATGGAAAATGTCCAGACTGCGGACGTGAAGTTCAGCCAGCAAAAGAAGAAGCTTATTTCTTCAAAATGAGCAAATATGCTGATAAACTTGTTGATTATTATAATGATCATCCTGATTTTATTTTGCCATTATCTCGCAAAAACGAAATGCTTAATAACTTTATTAAAAAAGGTTTGCAAGATTTGTGTGTTTCACGTACAAGTTTTAAATGGGGAATACCTGTTGATTTTGATCCTAAACACGTTGTGTATGTGTGGTTAGATGCTCTAACAAATTACATAACTGGTTTGGGTTATGATTTAGATGGTAATCATGATAAAAAATATACTGAATTTTGGCCTGCTGATTTACATGTTATTGGCAAGGATATTGTTAGATTCCATGTAATTTATTGGCCAATATTCCTAATGGCATTAAACCTACCACTTCCTAAAAAGATTTATGGTCATGGATGGTTGCTTCAAGATGGCGAAAAAATGAGCAAATCTAAGGGTAACGTTTTGTATTTTGATGATTTGGCTAGTGTGTTTGGTTGCGACGCTGTTAGATACTATGTTTTAAGCGAAATGGGCTATGAAAATGATGGATTGGTTGGTTGGGAATTAATGACCGACAAAATCAATTCGGATTTAGCAAATGTTTATGGTAACTTGGTTAGCAGAACAATAGCAATGATTAATAAATATTTTGATGGAACAGTTAATAAAAATACAGCTGAAACTGAATTTAGTGCAAGCTTGCAACAAGTTGTAACCGAGGCTTATGCCAAAGCTAATGCTAAAATGGAAGAATTAAAAATTTCGGATGCAATTAGTGAAGTTATGGCTATATTTAAGCGTGCTAACAAATATATTGATGAAACTTGCCCTTGGGTTTTAGCTAAGGACGAAAGCAAAAAAGATATGCTAGAAAGCGTGTTATACAACCTAAGCGAAGCTATTATTATTGGTTCAAGCTTAATGGAAGCTTATATGCCTACAACAGCTAAAAAAGTTGCTGAAATGTTTAACACAACATTGCGTGATTATGGTTCAATTGAAACTTTTGGTTTGGCTGAAGGTTTTAGTGTAACCGATAAACCAGAAGTTATGTTCCCACGTTTTGATATTAAAGAGGTTCAAAAAACTGCACAAATTATTAAAGAAAATCAAATTAAGGAATTTGAAGCGGAAAATGCTGAACCTGTAAAGGGTAAAGAAACCATTGTATTTGATGACTTTGAAAAAATTGAGCTTAAAGTTGGAACTGTTATTAATTCTGAAAAGGTTGAAAAAAGCGATAAGTTATTAAAAAACACAATTAAAATTGGCAACGAAGTTAGAACAATTGTTAGTGGTATTGCAGAATATTATTTACCAGAACAAATTATTGGAAAACAAGTTGTTGTTGTTACAAACTTGGCACCTCGCAAAATTAGAGGCATTGAAAGTAATGGTATGGTTTTGTGTGCATTTAACGATGAAACAAAACAACTTTGCGTAATAAGTCCAGAAAAACCTGTTGAGGATGGAATTGAAGTTGGTTAAAATTATTGATACCCACGCACATTTAAATGATGAATATTACAACAATTCAAGGGAAGCACTTATAGCTTCCCTTGAATTTGATAATATTGAAAAGGTGTTTGTTTCGGGATATGATTTAGAATCGAGCAAGCTAGCAATAGAACTTAGTAACAAATTTAACAACATTTATGCAATAATTGGATTGCATCCAGAACATGCTGATCAATATAACACTGAATTTGAAAACTTTTTAATAAATAATGCAAATAACAGCAAGGTTATTGCAATTGGCGAAATTGGCCTTGATTATTATTGGAATAAGGAAAACAAACAACAACAAAAAGAAACGTTTGTTAGCCAGCTTAAAGTAGCTAATAAATTACAATTGCCAATAGTTATTCATTGCAGAGATGCTGTTGGGGATTTGGTTAAGGTGTTAACCGAAAATAAACATTTGTTAACACAAGGTGGAGTTGTTCATTGTTTTAACGAAAGTGTTGAAACATATAAACAATTAAAATCGCTTGGCTTAAAGTTTTCGTTTGGTGGAGCAATAACATTTAAAAATAGTAAAAATGCATCGGAACTGTTAAAAATGGTGGATGTGGAAGATATTTTATTGGAAACTGATTGCCCATATTTAACACCTGAACCTTTAAGAGGGAAAGAAAAGAACCAACCAAAAAATGTGTGGTTGGTATTAAATAAAATTGCTGAATATAAAAACTTGGATGTTGAGTATTTGGCAGAGCAAACAAATAAAAATGTTTATAAGGTTTTTAAAAAAATAACAAATGCTTGATACATTAAAAAAATATGATTTTAAATTTAATAAAAGTTTTGGTCAAAACTTTATTTTTGATACAAATTTATTAAAGGCAATTGCTAACGATGCCGAAATTAACAAAAACTCCGAAGTTTTAGAAATTGGCACAGGGGCAGCAACTTTAACAAAAATTTTGGGTGAACAATCAAAACTGGTTGTTACTTACGAAGTTGATAAAAACTTGCAACCAATAATTGCAGATAATTTGCAAAATACCAACAATGTTGTTGTTAAATTTGGTGATATTTTAAAACAAAAAATGGTAGATATTGAAAGCAATTTTAGTGACGAATACAGAATGGTTGCAAACCTGCCTTATTACATAACCACACCAATAATTTTTAAGTTTTTAGAAGAGAGTAAAAAACTTAAATCAATGGTTATAATGGTTCAAAAAGAAGTTGCTGAGCGTCTTTGTGCAAAAGAGGGAACCGAAAACTATGGAGCAATAACAGCATCTATAAATTTGTGGGGCAATGCACAAATAACTCGAATTGTTAAACGCAACATGTTTGTTCCTGCTCCAAATGTTGATAGTGCAATTGTTAAAATAGATTATCAAAAAGATAAATATCAAATTAAAGATTTAGAGCTAACAAAACAAGTTATTAAAGCTGCATTTAATATGCGTCGTAAAACCCTTGCAAACAACCTAAAAACAAGTTTTGGATTGAGTGCTGATGCAATTGCTGAATTGTTGGCACAATGTGGCTTAAACGAAAAAATTAGGGGCGAAAACTTGAGCACCAAACAATTTGTTGATTTAGCAAACTTAATATATAACAAAAAAAATAGCAAGTAACTTGCTATTTTTTTATTTTTTATTATTTAATCCATTTGTCTTCGCTATCTTCTGCTGGTTTTGCTGGAACATGATTTTCATCAAAGCATCCAACAAATTCAGATGTGCTTTCGCTAGCATGCAAATCAGTTCTGTTTAAGTAGTAGTTAACTGTTCCATTTTCTGATTCGTAGCTTGCATAGAAGTAAACATTTCTACCATCAAAATCTAGGAATGTTGCAATATCGGTTTTTAATGTTTTATCGTTTGTTGCAACTTGTGTAGGTGTTTGTTTGCCACTTCTAACGTTAACATAATAAATTTTGCTGTTTTCCATAAAAAACAATGTGTCACCATAAAGGTTAATTGCTGTAATATCAGCTTCACCAGTATAAATTTCAGATGTTACTGTTTGACCATTAACTGATTTAACAAGTGTTATATTTGCTCCGTTAATAGCAACAACATCGGTTCCTACAACTTCTTGATTGTTTTTATCTAATACAAATGTTTTTGTGTATGAAACATATGAAATTTCAGTTTCGTTGTTTTCAACTTTTGTTCTGTTTTCACTTAATGTGTATTTGCAGAATACAGAAGTTTGGTTTGTTGTATTTTGTTTTGTGTAATAAATGCAGCCATTTTTAGCAGTGTTTATTGTGTAAGTGTTTTTGCCATCGGCACAAACAATTTCTTCTGTGCCACCATCAATTTTAACTCTTGCTAAAATGTTTCCTGCTTTACCAAATTCGGCGTCATCTTCAGCAATGTCTCTGGTGTAGTAAACATAGTTATTAACACCATTTATTGTTTTGTTTTCGTCAGATTCAGCTTTATTATATTTTTCTAGATTAATAAAGGCTGTTGATTTTACGTTTTCAGCTAAAACAACTGGGCTTTTTGCTTTACTTGCGTTGATAGAAATAATTTTATTATCGTATGCTAATAAATAAACTGTTCCATCTAATTCATACATTGTCCAGTTTGTTTGGGTAAGTGTTGTTTCGGTTGTATATAAAACTTTGTTGTTTTGTCCGTTAATGTTAATGCGGCATAAGTTGCTTCTTGCATTTAATAGGTTACCATTTTTATCTACTTGCATATTTGGTGTTGCATAATAAATATAATCACCAAAAATATAGAAGTTTGAATTTTCGGTTCCAACAATTTGAGGAACAACAACTTCAGCTTTTTCTAGGAAACCATTTTCATCGTGTGCAATTTCGTTTAAATCGGATACTTTTGTGCGATAAATAGAAGAAATAACTTGTTTTCCCCAAACATTATCAACATCTTTTGTTAAACCTGAGAATGATTTGTAACCATTAACAAAGTAAACATAATCTCCTTTTAAAACTGCCATACCTCCGTTTGAAACAACAGGGTCGTCTGTTTTTGGGTTAGGTGTTAAACCTTTATTTCCACAGCCAGTAACAAGCATTGTGGTTGATAAAAATATTGCAGCAATTAATAATAGTAGTTTTTTCATTATTTCTCCTAAATAATTCAATGTCACATAATTCTAACAAATAAAGCTAGCATAGTCAATTGTATTAAAAAATTGTTTATTTAAATATATATAATTATATAATAAATAACATTTAAAAACAAAAAAAACATGAATTTTAATTTTAGTCAAACAGCTGGTAAAAGTCAAAACGTAGCAGGTAAACCTGATTTGAAAGGTAATCAAATTCACACAGTATTATTTAAAGGATGCGAATCTAAAAATATTGAGAAAGAAGGAATGACATGGAAATTGCTAAGTCTTAATTTTGAAAATAAAGACGGAAGATTTCAAAAAACATATTTTGAACCAAAAGATGACGATGATAAAGATAGAATAACAGTAGTAGGAGATCAAGAAATTAAAAATCCACCACTAAATGTTGAAATGATTTATACATTTAAACATTTGATTGACGCTGTGAATCCAGAATTAGGACAACAAATTGATGATGGAACAAAACAAATTCATGCTCCTAGTTGGGATATGCTTAGACAATTTATGGTAAAAGCTACTGAACCAGGAATTGATAAAGAAATTCAAATTAAATTATTCCAAACAAAAAAAGGTGATGCAATTCTTCCGCAAGCTGTATCTTATGCAAGAAGTGGAGATGTTTATATGCCTACAAATTTCTTTGGACAAAATTTATTCTTTTCTAAAAAAGAATTGGAAAGAATTAAAAAAGCAGAATCTAAACCAGACAATATGGATGTTGTAACGAAAAAAGAAGAAGTTGTTAATCCATATCAAACTGTATCTCAACAAGAA
>CALDPW010000029.1 GCA_937911885.1 uncultured Clostridia bacterium
AATTCTGTGAAAAACAGCAATTTCTACAAACTTTTGACAAAAGGTTCTGTCTTTTTGCCAAGATTCCATGGGGAGAAAAGAAGGGGGTCCCGTGCCATATGGCACGGTACCCCCTTTAATGAGAATTAATGGAAACTCAGCAGCCGCAGTTATTGTTGCAGCCACAATTGTTTGAGTTGCACCCATTGTTTGATAATGTTAATAGCAATAGTAGCAAAAAGTTTGTGTTATTGTTTAAATCGGTGTTGGTTGCACTAGTTAAAATTGAAATAAGTAAAACTAATAGCACATCATTCGAAAAATTCATTATTTCCCTCCATTTTACAAAATAATATAATAATAACTAATATGTAACAATTAAAATTTTTGTTACATTGCTGTGTGGTTTGTTAAAATTATTTTATAAACAATAAAAGGAAGTAATATGAATAAACTAATAGTTTTACCTAAAAAACAGCATAATTATATGCTTGAATATATGCCAGATGATATAACTTTAAAAAAGATTGCTGATTTTTTTAGTGTGTTTTCCGATACAACACGAATAAAAATTATAACAGCATTATGTTTTGGTAAAATGTGTGTTAATGATTTATCGGTAGCATTAAACATTAATCAAACCACGGTGAGCCATCAGTTAAAATACTTAAAAACATTTGGGGCTGTGGATTGTGTTCGTGATGGTAAAATAATTTATTATTTTATTATGGACGAAGTAATAAATGATATTATGTTAAATGGTGTTAATTATTTATTTGCGAATTAAAATGCTTTAATGTTTTTGTAATTGTGTTATAATAAAAACATGGATAATAAAACATTAGAACAAATAAAGGAACGTGTTAAAAACCTACCACTAAAACCTGGCGTTTATATTATGCGAGATCAAAGCGGTAATATAATTTATATTGGTAAGGCTAAGGTTTTAAAAAACAGGGTTAGTCAGTATTTTATAAATACTCAAAAGCCAGAAAAGGTTAGGCTAATGGTGTCAAATGTAAAAACATTTGATTATATTATTACTAACACCGAACTTGAAGCGTTAAACCTTGAATCTAACTTAATAAAAAAGCATCAGCCATTTTATAATATTTTGTTAAAAGATGGTAAAGCTCAACCATTTTTAAAAATTGATTTAAAACAAGATTTTCCAAGAGTTGAAATGACTCGCAAAATAAAAAATGATGGAGCCAAATATTTTGGACCATATTTTGGTTCGGTAAATCATAAAGAATTGCTCAATTTAATTAATAATACTTTTAGTTTAAAAACATGTGCACATAATTTAAATAATGGAAAAACATTGAAACGAGAATGCTTAAACTATCATATGGGCATGTGTAATGCACCATGCACTGGTAAAATTAACAAGTTGCAATATCGTAATGAGATTAATAAGGTTATTGAGTTTTTAAAGGGTGATTTAACCTATGCTAAAAACAAGATAGTTGAAAAAATGAAAATATGTGCCGAAACCGAAAACTTTGAAAGAGCTATTGAATATCGAAACAATTTGGAACTGTTAAAAAATTTGAGCACAGGATTGTTAACAGATATTAGGAAATTTGCAAATATTGATGTGTTTGGATATTTTTCGAGTGGTAATGCAACTGTTATTTCAGTGTTGATTGTTAGAGCTGGAAAAATTATGGGACTTAACAATTATAATGTTGTAAACATAACAGATTCGATGCAAGATGTTTTATCGGACTTTATAACACAATATTATCCCGAAAGTTCACCACCACCAGACGAAATTGTTTTGCCGTGCGACTTGGGAGATGCAATTAAAAACTATGTAGATCAGTATTCTGCAAAAAAAGTTGTTGTAGTTGTTCCTAAAATAGGAACAAAACAAAAGCTGTTAAAAATGGCTATTGATAATGCTCAAGAGTATTTAGAAAAAAGTACCGAAAAAAATAGATTGCACGAATTAAAAACAATTGGTGCTGTTAATTTGTTACAAACTACCCTTAATTTGTCAGAAACTCCATATAGAATTGAAGGTTATGATATTTCACATGTTCAAGGAACCAATATGGTTGCAAGCATGGTTGTGTTTGAAAATGGCGAACCTAAATATAACCATTACAGAAAATTTAAAATTAAAACAGTTGATGGTTCAAACGATTTTGCTTGCATGAAGGAAGTGTTAACACGCCGTGTTAATGAACTTAATGGAGATGATATTAGTTTTAAGTCAAGGCCAAACTTAATTTTAATAGATGGTGGAAAGGGCCAACTTAATTTTGCAAACTCAGTATTACTTGAACACAATATTAACATTCCAATTATTTCACTTGCAAAACGTGAGGAGGAAGTGTTTAAACCAAACGAAAGCAATCCGTATGTTATTAGCAAGGATAACTATGGGTTAAAATTGTTGCAACGCATAAGGGACGAAAGCCACAGATATGCAATAACTTTTCATCGTAGTTTACGCGGTAAAAATGCTCTTATTAGTGAACTTAGCAAAATTGATTTGGTGGGCAAATCAAAAGAAATAGCATTGCTTAATCATTTTAGAGATATTAACAAAATAAAAAATGCAACCATTTTAGAATTAATGCAGGTTAATGGAATTTCAAACAAAATTGCAACAAATATTTTTAATTATTTTCACAAAAATTAAAACCTTTGAATAAGTAATATTCAGAGGTTTTTTTATGTATTTTAAATTAAAACAATATTGTTCTAAGGTGTATAAAAACAAAGCATTAAAAAATTATTCCACCATTAAAATTGGTGGCAAGGCAAAATATGTGTGTTTTCCAAAAACAAAAACAGATGTTGTTGATTTGGTAAACTATTTAAACCTTAAAAAAATTAAATATTTTGTTTTAGGGGCTGGTAGCAACGTTTTAATTAATAGTCGTGGTTTTAATGGTGTTGTTATAAAATTAGATAATTTAAATGAGATCTACGAATTTGATAACACCATTCAAGTTGGTGCAGGGGTAAGGTTAAGTAATGTTGTTAATTATTACTTAAAAAAAGGATATTGCGGATTTGAACAGGCAGTGGGCATTCCGGGAACAATTGGTGGAGCTGTTGTTATGAATGCAGGAGCATATAGTTACAAAACTGAAAATGTGGTAAAAGGTGTTACATTTATTAAAAATGGCAAAGTTGATTATTATGTTGCTGAACAATGTGAGTTTTCGTATAGACATAGCATTTTTGATGATTCGTATATTATTTTGAGTGTTGATTTAAAAAAAGAGTTGGGCAATGTTGATATAATAAACAACATGATGAGAAGCACAATGGAGTTAAGAAAAAAGTTACCACATCAGCCTTCGCTTGGTAGTGTTTTTAAACGACACAACGAAGTAATTGTGAGCCGATTGATTGATAGTTTGGGTTTAAAAGGGAAACGTGTGGGCGATGCTATGGTTAGTTTTGAGCATGCTGGGGTTATAGTTAACTTAAATAATGCAAGTAGCAAAGATGTAAAACAGCTTATATCGATAATAAAAAATGAGTGTTACCAAAAAGAGAAAATTGAATTACAGGAAGAAATTAGGTATTTAAACTAAATATTTTTTGCTTTAAAAAATTTAAAATAAAATTAAATTGTGTTATACTACTTTTAATGATAATATTATCATTAAGTAAAACACGATTTTTTTATTATAAGGATTTTTATGAAATTAATTGGCGATTATCACATGCATTCAACCTACACACATGGTGTTAGTTCAATTGAAGAAAATGTTATTAGTGCAATAAACAAAGGTCTTAAACAAATTGCTATAACCGAACATGCCTATTGTCATATGGCTAATGGTATTAGCAAGGAAGGTTATAAACAAATGAAGGCCGAAATTGCTGAATTAAGAACAAAATATCCACAAATTGAAATTTTGTGTGGTCTAGAATGTAATGTTCTTGGTTATGATGGGTTGATAGATGTTAAACCAGAAGAGATTAATGATTATGATATTATTGTTATGGGATATCATTACACATATAGACCATATAGTGTTAAAAACTTTTTTCAATTCTTTTTGCCATCAATATTAAAAATAAATTCTAAAAAACGAGTTGAAAAAAATACTCAAGCATATATTTTAGCTATGGATAACAATCAAATTGATATTATTTCACATTTAAATTATGGTATTAAAGTTGATTGTAAAAAGGTTGCCGAACATGCTAAACAAAAAGGCATTTATATTGAACTTAACGGAAAACGTATTAATTTTAGCGATTACGAAATGCTTGAAATGGCTAAAACTGGTGTTAAGTTTATTGTTAATTCCGATGCTCATAATGCTTTAAATGTTGGAAAAAACAATAAAGCATTTGCAATGATTGAACGATTAAATATTCCACACGAACAAGTGGTTAATTTAAATACTATTCCAAAATTTAAACGATTTAACCAAAACAACTAAGGAGAAAATGCAATGTCGTTTGCAGTTGATGCTAAGCGTGAAGTTTTAAAAACCGAAATTAAAAATGATTGTTGTGCTCTAGCTTTTTTAAGTGCAATGATTAAAGGTTCGGGACAATTAACTTTAACAAATGGCAAAAATCAAATTAATATTTTTACTGAAATTCAAGATTTATTCGATGTTGTTAATAACATTATTAAACAATATTACGATGAAGAATGCACACTTGCTCTTGAAGAAGAAAATTTAGGGTTTAAAATTATAAAATACAAAATCATTATTCCCGAAACTATTTCGGAAAGGGTTTTGTTTGATTGTGGTGTGCTAAAACTTGATAATCAAAACAATGTTAACTTTGTTAATGGTATTGAAGATTTTATTATTCAAAGTGAATGTTGCAAAATGGCATATATTAAGGGTGCTTTTTTGGCGTGTGCAACATCAAATATTGTTATTAAAAATTACGATAACGAAAGCAAAAATAATAGTGGATATCATTTGGAATTTGTTTTTAACTTTGAACAAACAGCAAACGATTTTGTTGAATTGCTAAAAGCGTTTAACATTAAGGCAAAAACAACAATTCGTAAAAATAATCCTTTGGTTTATATTAAAGAATATCAAGTGATTTGTGATATTTTAGCATTGGTTGGAGCAAATAAGGCAGTGTTGGAACTTCAAAACGAAGCAGCTATTAGAGATTTGCGCAACAATGTTAATCGTCAAACAAATTGTTTTAATGCTAACTTAAATAAAATGGTTCAAGCTAGTGTTAAACAACTTAATGCAATTAATTTTATTAAGGACACTGTTGGATTAGAAATTTTGGATGATAACTTGCAAGAGCTTTGTTTAATTAGGCTTGCAAATCCTGATGAACCACTAGAAAAATTAAGGGCTCTTTATAGTGAACCTGTTTCAAAAAGTGGAATAAACCACAGATTTAATAAAATTTTAAAAATAGCTAGTGATTTAGAAAATAACCTTAAAAAATAGGAGAAACAATGAAAGAATTTGTGCATCTGCATGTTCACACCGAATATAGTTTGCTAGATGGTGCTGCCAGAATTAAAAAACTTGTTAAAGTTTGTAAAGAATATGGCATGCCTGCGTGCGCAATAACCGACCATGGAAATATGTATGGTTCGGTTGCCTTTTTTGATGCTTGCGAAGATGTTGGTATTAAGGCCATTTTTGGTTGCGAGTTTTATGTGTGCGATGATTTAACAATAAAACAAGGCAAAACCAAATTAAATCACTTGGTGTTACTTGCAAAAGATGAGGTTGGTTATCACAACCTATGTAAGCTAAATTCAATAGCATTTAATGATGGTTTTTATTATAAACCTAGAATTGACCTAAAAACATTAGAACAATATTGCGATGGGCTTGTTTGCCTAAGTGCGTGTTTAGCAGGTGATATTCCTCAATTAATTTTAAAAAGACAATTTGATGAGGCTGAAAAATTAATTTTGTGGTTTAAAGAAAAGTTTGGTGAAGATTTTTATTTAGAATTACAAAATCATGGATTAGAAGAACAAATTGTTGTTAACGAAAAACTTAGAGAATATGCTAAAAAGTTTAATATAAAAACAGTTGCAACAAATGATGCTCACTATATTTATAAGCAAGATGCCGAAATGCAAGATGTTTTAATGTGCGTGCAAATGGGAAAAACATTAGATGATCCAGATAGAATGAAATTTGCTAATGACGAATTTTATTTAAAAACTTATGATGAAATGGCATCCATTTTTCCTAATGATTTAGATGCATTAGATACCACATTGGAAATTGCAAATAAGTGTAACTTTAAGTTGACTTATGGACATTATATGTATCCAAAATACAAGCCAGTTACTGGTCAGGAACCAAACGATTATTTTAGGGACTTGATTGAAGCTGGTTTAAAACAAAAATACGATGTTATAACCCAAGAAATTAGAGATAGAGTAGAATATGAAATTGGTGTAATTTCAAGATTGGGCTATGTTGAATATTATTTAATTGTTTGGGACTATATAAATGCTGCCCGTCAAAGAGGAATTTCTGTTGGGCCTGGTCGTGGATCGGGTGTTGGTAGCATTGTTGCATACCTTATTGGAATAACCAATGTTGATCCAATTAAGTATGGGCTGTTCTTTGAAAGATTTTTAAATCCAGAGCGTGTTAGTGCTCCCGACTTTGATATTGACTTTGAAGATTCGCGCCGTGGCGAAGTTTTTGAATATGTTAAAGAAAAATATGGAATTGAAAAAATATGTAAAATTATAACCTTTGGCACAATGGCAGCAAAAAATGCTATTAAAGACGTTGCTAGGGTTTTAAGAATGCCATATTCAGAAGTTAACCGAATTACAAAAGCAATGCCTAACAATTTAAAGGGTGATGTTATTAAAAAATGCTTTGGATTATATCATCCAAAGGAAGGTGATAAGGATTTTGGAACAGTTTATGGTGTTCCAGAACTTATTGAAATGTATAACAATAACATTGAAGTTAAACGTGTTATTGATATTGCAATAAAAATTGAAGGTTCGCCTAGACAAACTGGTATTCATGCTTGTGGTGTTATTATTGGTGGTGATATTTTAGATAAACATATTCCACTTGCAAAAAACGGTGACATTACAACAAGCCAATATGTTGGTGGTGAACTTGAACATTTAGGCTTACTTAAAATGGACTTTTTGGGGCTACGAAACTTATCCGATATTAAACAAGCCGTGGAACTTATTAAAGAAAATCATGGCGTAGAAGTTAAGTTTGACGAAATGGAATTTGACGATCCTGGCGTATATT
>CALDPW010000030.1 GCA_937911885.1 uncultured Clostridia bacterium
TCCAGGTCTACCTGCTCCCCAAGGTGAATCCCAAGTAATACCTTCTTTAGTCTTTTTCCATAAAACAAAATCATAAGGATTTTCTTTATTTTCATCAACTTCAATTCTATTACCAGCATTAAGTTCTTCAACAATTTGTTTTGGTGTTTTTATTTTTGGTTTGTGATAAACTGTTTTTGTTTTAAGCATTGGTTCAGGCCCAAACGCATATGCAATCGACTTGTAACCAAGCTTGTTATAAAACTTAACCAATTTACTATGTTGCAAACTTGCACGGCTACGGCTTGCATAAAGTTTTATTTGCTTAACACCTTGTTGTTTTAATAGGTGTTCGCAATATTGCATAAGTGCCGTTCCTATACCTTTGCGTTTTGGTTCAACATTTAACACATCAACATGGGCTAATTTTTTGTTGTTTTTATCAATATTAAACAACACTTTGCCCACCGACTTTAATCCTTGAACATCAAAAGCATAAATAGCTTCAAAATTGTTATCGCACGCTAAAAAATAGTAGTTACCATCTTTTGCTCTTATTAACCTAATTTTTTCATAACCCTGTTTAGATAATCGTGCCAAATTTAGCAACAATTTTTTACTTGTGGAGTTATTTAAGCCATTGTTATTTTCCATAGTAAAACAATTGTAGCACACACTTTTTTAATTTTCAATAGTAAAAATTTTGACACTGTGTCATTTTTTTATTGCAATTAACATTTTATAATACTATAATAAGAATAATCTTATTGACACTGTGTCAAAAATTAATCATAAAGTAGGTGTTAAAATGAATAATGAAGCATTTAGCAAACTAAAACCCGAAAAACAAAAACGCATTTTAAATGCGGCTTTTAACGAATTTTCGCTTAACACATTTGATAAGGTTTCGGTTTTTCAAATAGCAAAAAATGCAAACATTTCACGAGCATCGTTTTATTGTTATTTTGAAGATAAAAAAGATGTTTATTTTTACTTGCTATCAAAATTTAAGGATGAATTGTTTGGCTCAATAGCAAACAACGAAGAAAATTATGATCCTTTTGATATTTCTCTAAAAATGTTTAGTGTTTTAGCAGAATGCAAAGGAACCGATATGCAACCATTTATTGAAAAATTGCTAATTAACATGAATCCATCTGCTCAAAATATTTTTGTTCCAACTGTTAAAATTACCGACACAGCAAAACAAAAAATTGATTTTAGCAAATATCCTTCGGTAAGTGGAAACGAGTTTGTTACTTTGTTTGATATGCTGTTTTATGGTTTATCACGCAAACTAACCTACTACTATCAAAACAACATTAGCAGAGAACAAATAAATAAAGAATTTGAAAAAATAATTTACTATGCGCTTCATGGCGTTTTAAGGGAGAACTAACATGCTAGAACTTAACAATATTAAAAAGGATTATGTTGCTGGCGACACCACTGTTCACGCATTAAAAGGTGTTAGTTTAGATTTTAGAAAATCTGAATTTGTTTCAATTTTGGGACAATCTGGATGCGGAAAAACCACACTATTAAACATTATTGGTGGGCTAGATCGTTACACTTCGGGCGATTTGATTATTAATGGAAAATCGACCAAGGATTTTAACGATTACGATTGGGATACATATCGCAACCATTCCATTGGCTTTATATTTCAAAGTTACAATTTAATAATGCATTTAACCGTTGTTGAAAACGTTGAATTGGCACTATCGTTAGCAGGAATTAGCCGCGAAGAACGTCGCAAACGTGCTGTTGATGCACTAACAACTGTTGGATTAAAAGATCAAATAAACAAAAAACCAAACCAATTAAGTGGTGGTCAAATGCAAAGGGTTGCAATTGCCAGAGCCTTGGTTAACAATCCGGATATTTTGCTTGCCGACGAACCAACTGGTGCACTTGATTCCGAAACCAGCGAACAAGTTATGCAAATTTTAAAGCAAATTAGTGCCGACAGATTAATTATTATGGTTACACATAATGGAGATTTGGCAACAAAATATTCAACTAGAATTATTAGGCTGTTAGATGGCAATGTTGTTGATGATAGCATGCCATATAATCACCAAAACACAATTGAAGAACAAACCAACCAAATAAGCAACAATCAGCAAGAAAAAATTGACAAACTAAATTTGTTATTGGATGCAGATATAATCACAAAAGAAGAACATAACAACCTAACAAATCAAGTTTTGGCTGACGAAACTTTTGATTTAAACGTTAACAAAAAGATTAAAAAATATTTAAACAAAAAAAGCAAAATCAAAAAAACATCCATGAAATATGGCACAGCGTTATCGCTATCATTAAAAAACCTGTTAACCAAAAAATGGCGAACATTTATGACAAGTTTTGCTGGATCAATTGGAATTATTGGTATTGCGTTAATTTTGGCTGTTAGCAATGGTTTTACCAACTACATAAACCAAATTCAATCAAACGCTTTGGGAAATTATCCAATAAGCGTTTCGTCTATATCAATGGATACAAAAAGTTTTCAAAACCTACAACCTTCAACTAATAACGAAGAAAGTGTTGCAGAAGACGTTATTGTTCCTTACAACCCAATGATGCAATTAACACAATTTGGACACTACAACAACATTACAACCGAATTTATTAACAAAGTTAAAGAGTTTGAAAAAACCGACAAAGCAAAAGGCGAAAACTCTCAAATAAACGTGGTTAACTACGATTATTATGTTCCTATTAAATTCATAACAAAAAACAACAATATGTATAGCTTGTTTGTAAACCAAAACACAACAAGTGTTCTATCTGGTGGATCAAGTAGTCCGGTTTACCCAATGCTTGAAAACTTGGATTTTGTTATGCAACAATACGATTTAATTTATGGAGAGCTTCCAACCGAACCTCAAACAGGTTTTAGCAACAAATTAATTTTAGTTGTTGGCAGAGGCAACAAAGTGGGCGTTGATGTTTTATCACAAATTGGAATTATGCCAACAATGAACAGCGAAGGAAAATATAATCACATAAACTTTGCTGATGTTAAAAATAAAGAATTTAAATTAATTTACAACAACGATTACTATTTGCCAAATAGCAATAATTTTGATGAAATTACAAGCTTTGACAAATTATCAATTGCAAATCAAACAGCACTTGCAGCTGCCTATAACAATGCTAGCACAACATTGCAAATTGGTGCTGTTATTAGATTAAAAGATAATGCAAGTAGCGAAATTTTATCACCTGGTTTAGCATTTATGCCAAGCCTTAAAACACACTATTTAAACAACTGTGAAAATTCACTAATTGCTCAAAAACAAATTGCAAACAAAAGCAGTTTAACATTTTATGATAGCTACAAACCAGTTATAACCGAAATGAGTGCCATTTTAAATCCAGAAGGATATGCTAGTGTTAGCGAAATTAACAACTTTTTATATGCTTCTTACAAATATAAACTTAATGAAGAAGATGCATTTGAATTGGGACTTCAACAAATTGGTATTAGCAAAATTCCTGTAAGCATA
The DNA here is from genome assembly GCA_937911885.1 of uncultured Clostridia bacterium. Classification (GTDB taxonomy): domain Bacteria; phylum Bacillota; class Clostridia; order Christensenellales; family UBA1242; genus UBA6345. The sequence goes on from CALDPW010000030.1 coordinate 3,498, forward strand.
GCTTTTTATCCAAAGAGTTTTGATGGAAAAGATGCTGTGTTAAAACTTGTGGAAGATTTTAATAGCACAAAAACCAACAAAAACGAACAAATTGTTGTTTCAGATTCAACCGAATTTTTAACAAGCACCCTTGGCAGCATGGTTAATATTATTAGCTATGTATTAATTGCCTTTGCAGCAATATCTCTTGTTGTTTCATCTATTATGATTGCAATTATTACCTACGTTTCAGTTTTGGAACGCACAAAAGAAATTGGCGTTTTGCGTTCGATTGGTGCACGTAAAAAAGATATTACCCGAGTATTTAATGCCGAAACATTCCTAATTGGTTTAATTAGTGGTTTGCTTGGCGTTGGAATAAGCTTTGCCCTAACATTCCCAATTAGTGCAATTGTTAAAGCTGTTGCTGGTGGATCAATTACCACAAACATTGCCGTAATGGATCCAATAAGTTCAATTGCACTTGTGGTTATTAGTGTTATATTAACAATGATTTCTGGTTTAATCCCTGCTGTTATGGCAGCTAAACGAGATCCTGTTAAAGCACTACGCAGTGAATAACAAAAAAGAGAACGATTTTGCGTTCTCTTTTTTATTTTTCCAATTTTTGGAATATTTTTAATTTTTTTAATCATCCTAAAACTATAAAAATGTTTTGAGGTGAACTATGAACAAATCTAAACTTTTAAATTATGGAATATTATTACTTATTATAACTGCATTATTAACAATAACACTGTTTTGCAATATTGGACATGTTTATGCCTATTTGCCAACACCAAACAAAATTGTTGTTAGTGGTTTTAGCGAAATGTTTTTAACACCAGATCAAGCAACAGTAACTGTTGGGGTTGAAACAAGTGGAAACGAACTAGCACAAATTCAATCGCAAAATGCTCAAACAATGCAAAATGTTATTAACACCCTAACCCAAAATGGAATTAACAGCAACAATATTAAAACCACATGTTTTAATGTTTTTGAAACTCACACAACACAAAACAACACAAGCAATTCAAACGTTACTGTGTTAAATTGTGTTAAATTTAAAACATCAAACATTAGCGATTTATCTTCCCTGTTTGAAAAATTAACACAAGCAGGTGCAAACCGTTTTGATGGAATAACTTTTGAACTATCAAAATCGAGCCAAGCATATGCACAAGCATTGCAACAAGCTGTTAATAACGCACACCAAAAAGCACAAGTTATTGCACCAAATGCAACTTTTGAAATTGATGAAATTGTGGAAGAAAACTCATTTTTTACACCAACACATTATAACAATGTTGCAAAAAGCGAATTAACAAATATCGCACAAGGCGAAGTTAAAGTTAGTGCCTTTGTTAGGGTTGTGTTTAACAAAACCGAAGATCAAATTGTTAGCAATTAAAATAATTTATAAAAAGTAGCACAAACTGTGCTATTTTTTTAACACTTAATTTTAAAAATATTGCTGTTTTTTATCAAATTAGGAATTATTCCTGATTTTGTCAAGAAGTCTTTCCTACAGTCATATTCAGCTTCCAAGCGCACTGTTCAGGCGTTCGAAACCGAGTTCGAGGTCGCGGCGCAGGTCTTCAATATCCTCAAGGCCGATGGCGAAACGCACTATGGTGCTGTTGCCTTCGTGCCAGACATTCCCCGTGCGGTTCACGGCAGTGCGTTCAGGATGGCAGAGCTCCACG